>NZ_JACBXB010000619.1 GCF_013870575.1 Pseudonocardia pini | reverse complement strand
GTTGCCGCCCCGGTTGATCCCGGACAGCACCAGGTCGGGAGCCGGGTCGAGCCAGCCCTGCACCGCCGCGACCACGATGTGCGCGGGGGCGGCGCGCACCGCGAAGGCCGGGTGGCCGCCCCGCCCCTCGACCTGCTCCACCACGGTCCGTCCGTCCTCCTGCACGGCGGTGATGGAGGCCGCGGCGCCCGAGTACTGCCGGTCCGGGGCGGCCACGACCACGTCGAACCCGGCCTCGCGGGCGGCGTCGGCGAGGACCCACAGGCCGGGGGAGTCGATGCCGTCGTCGTTGGTCACCAGTGCGCGTGTCACGGACCGGGCGTACCCGCGCCCCGGGGGCGGGCACACCTGTTTCGCCCGTGCCCGCCCGGGTAGTCGCCCGCCGTCCACCCCACGAACCAGGAGGCCACCGATGCGCGCCCTCACCTGGCACGGCAAGCGCGACGTCCGCGTGGACACCGTGCCCGACCCGACCATCAAGGACCCGACCGACGTGATCGTGCAGATCACCTCGACCGGGCTGTGCGGTTCCGACCTGCACCTCTACGAGGTGATGGGCCCGTTCCTGGGCGAGGGCGACATCCTCGGCCACGAACCGATGGGCATCGTCGCCGAGAAGGGTGCGGGGGTGACCTCGCTGGAGGTCGGGGACCGGGTCGTGGTCCCGTTCAACCTCTCGTGCGGCACCTGCTGGATGTGCGAACGCGGTCTGCACTCGCAGTGCGAGACCACCCAGAACCGCGAGCAGGGGATGGGGGCGTCGCTGTTCGGCTACACGAAGCTGTACGGCCAGGTCCCCGGCGGGCAGGCCGAGTACCTGCGGGTCCCCTTCGGCGACCGGCTGCCGATCAAGGTCCCCGAGGGCCCGCCGGACGACCGGTTCGTGCTGCTCTCCGACGTGCTGCCGACCGCCTGGCAGGCCGTGGCCTACGCCGACCCGCCGCGCGACGGCAGCCTCGTCGTCCTCGGGCTGGGCCCGATCGGCGACATGGCCTGCCGGATCGCCCGACACCGGGGGATCGAGAACGTCGTCGGCATCGACCTCGTGCCCGAGCGGCTGGCGCGGGCGAAGGCGCGCGGCGTCACCACGATCGACCTGCAGGACGCGGGCGACGACGTCGTGGACGCCGTGCGCACCCTCACCGGCGGCCGGGGGGCCGACGCGGTGATCGACGCCGTGGGGATGGAGGCGCACGGCTCGCCGATCGGCTCGATCGCGCACCGGCTCGTCGGGCTGCTCCCGGACACCCTCGCCGCCCCGCTGATGAGGACCGCGGGGGTGGACCGGATGGCGGCGTTCGACCTGGCCGTCCAGCTGGTCCGCCGCGGAGGGACGGTCTCGCTCTCCGGGGTCTACGGCGGCACGGCGGACCCGATCCCGCTGCTGAACCTCTTCGACAAGCAGATCCAGCTGCGGATGGGCCAGGCCAACGTGCACCGCTGGGTGCCGGACATCCTGCCGCTGCTCGGCGACGACGACCCGCTCGGTACCGAGGGCTTCGCGACCCACCACGTACCGCTCGAGTCCGCCCCGGAGGCGTACGCCATGTTCCAGGAGAATCGGCCCTGGTCCTGCAGCTGGGCCTGTTCCGCCACCGTGTCCCGGAGGTCGAGCACGAGCTGCGTGGGGCCATCGGCCTGCTGCAGGACGAGCTGCACGCCCTGCTGCAGGAGCTGCGCGACGTCGCGGGCCAGATCTACCCGCCGCTGCTCGACGAGGCGGGCCTCGGCCCGGCGCTGCGCGAGCTCGCCGAGCGGCTCGACGCTCCGCTGCGGATCCGCGACGACGGCGGGCGGTTCGGTCCGGCCGCCGAGGGCGCCGTGTACTTCGCGCTGGCCGACGCGCTGGCCGAGGCGTTGGCCGCGGACCCGGAGTCGGCCCGCGAGGTGACGGTCGAGGGCTCCACCGCCGAGCTCGTCGTCACGGTGACGGGCCCGATCCCGGGTCTGGAAGAGCTGCTGCGCGACCGCGCCCGCCCGCTCGGGGGCGTGGTGTGTGACGTTTCCGCCCCGCCGGACGAGCCCGTCGGTACCGGCACGATCGTTGCGAGGATCCCATGCGAGTAGCACTGGCCGAGGACGGCGCACTCTTCCGGGAGGGCCTGCTGATGCTCCTCCAGGCCGCGGGCCACGAGGTCGTGGCGGTCGCCGCGGGGGGCGACGAGCTGCTGACCCTGCTCGCGTCCACCCCGTGCGACGTGGCCGTCCTCGACATCCGCATGCCCCCCGAGCCGGACGGCGGGCTGGTCACCGCGGAGCGGCTGCGCGACAAGTGGCCCACGATGGGGCTGCTCTTCCTGTCGCACTACGCCGAGTCGCACTACCTGATGCGGATCCTCGAGATCGGCACCGAGGCGATCGGCTACCGGCTCAAGGAGAAGGTCGGCAGTGTCGAGGTCCTCACCGACACCCTGACCCGGATCGCCGACGGCGAGATCGTCATCGAGCCGGTCCTGGCGAAGCGACTGGTCGAGCGTCCGCGCGGGCAGAAGAAGGACGAGGTCGCCTCGCTCTCCGAGCGCGAGCTCGACGTGCTGAAGCTGATGGCGGAGGGGCGGTCGAACGGCGGCATCGCGGGCCAGCTGTTCGTCACCCCGAAGGCGGTCGAGAAGCACATCGCCGGCATCTTCGCCAAGCTCGGCCTGCACACCGACGAGACCGAGAGCCACCGCCGGGTCCTCGCGGTCCTGACCTACCTCCGCGCGCAGCGGGACGGCGACTGACGGTCCGACATGGAGAGGTGGGCCGCGCTGGGGCTGCGCGCCGCGGTGATCGGCGGCGCGGTCCTCGTCGTGTTCGTGGTCCTCGTCGTCCTCCCTCCGGTGCTGCTCGGGGTGCCACGGCGCCCGGTCGTCCCCGCTGCGGTGCACGGCCGCCGCGATCGCCACCCACGGGTCCAGCGGCGCCACCGGGGCGTCCGACCCCAGCGCGAGCTCGGCGCCCGCGTCGAGCAGGGACCGGAAGACGAAGGCGCGCCCGGTCCGGCCCGCCCAGTAGTGGTCGGCGACGTCCCGGTCGTCCACCGCGTGCTCCGGCTGCACCGACGCGACGATGCCGAGTGCGGCGAAGCGGGGCACGTCCGCGTGCTGCAGCAGCTGGGCGTGCTCCACCCGCCCCCGTGCGCCGGTGCGGGCGAGGACGTCGAGGACGTCGGTGTTGGCGGCGTCGCCGATGGCGTGGACGGCGACGTCGAGACCGCCCTCGGTGGCGCGCCGCAGCAGCGGCTCCAGCTCCGACGGGGGCACGAGCGCCATCCCGCACGGGTGCGCCGTGCCCTCCAGGCCGGGGTAGGGGTCCACGCAGAACGCCGTGCGGGTGTTGAGCGACCCGTCCGTCACGATCTTGAACGGGCCCATCGTCAGCAGCCCGTCCGTGTCCGGCACGACGTCCCCGGTGCGCAGCCCCGATCCGCGCATC
>NZ_JACBXB010000618.1 GCF_013870575.1 Pseudonocardia pini | reverse complement strand
GTTCGGCAGCCCGCCGCCGAGCAGCAGGTCGACGTGCGCGCCCGGGGTCCATTCCGGCAGCGGGGCGTCGTCCACCGGCCGCAGCGTCAGGGCCACGACCCCGTCGGCGACCTGCTGCTTCGCCGCGACCCGCACCTCGGTCTCCAGCTCGCGGGTGACGACGGTGGTGTCGGTGCGGTGCCGCCGGGTCTCGACGTGCGTGTGCGGGACGGGCGCGTCGGAGGCGGCGAAGGCCAGGTCGAGGTGCTCCCACACGTACATGTTCGGGGTGGTGCGGTAGCGCTCGGGGACACCCGCGACCGTGTAGTCGCCGAGCAGGGGGAGGGCCTCCTCCAGCGCGATCTTGGCCTCCAGCCGGGCGAGCGGGGCGCCGATGCAGCCGTGCATGCCCTCGCCGAACCCGAGATGGCGCTGCCTGCCGCGGGTGACGTCGAACCGGTCCGGATCGGGGAACCGGCGCTCGTCCCGGTTGGCGGCGCCGTAGACGAGCACGACCCGGCCACCCGCCGGGATGGTCACGCCGTGCAGCGTGACCTCGCGCGAGGTCGTCCGGCCGACCAGCTGCAACGGCGTCGCGACCCGGATGGCCTCCTCGACGGCGTCGGGGATGAGCGAGGGGTCCGCGCGCAGGATCGCGCGCTGGTCCGGGCTCTCGGCGAGCAGCTTGAACAGGGTCCCGACGAGCCCGGCCGTGCTCTCCACCCCGCCCAGGAACAGCACCAGCATCAGGCCCATGACCTCGGACGCCGGACCGATGTGCTCGTCGGCGAACGGGACGCCGTCGATCTCGGCGGTCACGAGGTGGGTCACCAGGTCGGCGCGGGGCTCGCGGCGGCGCTCGTTCAGGAGGTCGACGAAATAGGACTGGATGCCCGCGGTGGCGGCCTTGGCGAGCGGGGTGAGGCGGGCGTCGTCCGGCCTGCGGTCCTTGAGCTCGTGCACCCAGCGCTCGAGCCGCGCCCGGTCCGGGCCGGACTCGGGGAGGCCCAGCAGGTCGAAGAAGACCTCGTTGGGCAGCGGCCAGGCCAGCTCCTGGGCGAGGTCGACGCGCCCGCGCGACCGCCAGCCGTCGACCAGCCTGCGGACCGTGCCCCGCACGACGTCCTCGCGCTCGGCGATCCGCGCCGGCAGCAGCGGCGGCTGCACCACGGCGCGGATCCGGTCGTGTCGCGGGTTGTCCACATTGGGCAGGAAGCCGGGCGGGTTCTGGTCCTTCGCCGTGTCGTCGATGTCGATGCCCTCGAACGACCGGTACAGGTCCGGGTCGAGGGCGGCGGCGCGCACGTCGTCGAACCGGGAGAGTGCCCACCAGTTCCACTTCTCGCTGTAGAACACCGGGGCCTCGTCCCGCATCCACCGGTAGACGGGGAAGGGATCGGCCTGGAAGTCCGGGCTGAAGGGGTCGTACTCGCGCGCGGCTCGGGTCACCACGAACCTCCTTAGATCGTTCTAAGACGGACAGGGTCCGCGACCGACCGGGGGCCTGTCAAGCGTGCCTCGGCGGATCCAGGTCCACGCGGGCGAGGCGGCCGGTCGGGGCTCGGACCGGGTGTACCCGCTGGACCGGCAACGCCGCCTGCGTGGCCCCGGCCGTCGCGATGTCTGGCGGATTTGCGGTGCGGGACACTAGGTTCGCCCCATGCAGACGCGGGTCGTGGGGACGACGATGCCCATCCTCGAGATCACGATGGCGGCGGGCGAGCGGCTGATCGCCGAGGGCGAGGACGTCGCGTGGCTGACGCCGGGCTTCGTCCTGGAGACCTCGACCCGCTTCGGGTCGGGCGGCAAGGGCGGTCTCCTGAGCGGCCTCAAGCGGGCCCTCGGCGGGGGACAGCTGTTCCTCACCGAGTACACCGCGCCGCCGACCGGCGGCTTCGTGGCGTTCGCGGCCCAGCTCCCGGGCGTGATCCGGGAGATCCGGATCGACGCCGCGGACCAGTTCATGGTCCAGTCCGGCGCGAACATGGCCAGCACCCCCGACGTCGAGGTGTCCGTCGGGCTGCAGAAGAAGCTCGGCGCGGGGCTCTTCGGCGGCGCGGGCGTGGTGTTCCAGAAGCTGAGCGGGAACGGCACGGCCTGGGTCCAGCTGGCGGGCGAGATCGTGGAGTACGACCTGCAGCAGGGGCAGTCGATGCTCATCCACCCCGGGCACCTGGCGCTCTTCCGCGCCGAGATGCCGCTGGAGTTCGCCTCGATCCGCGGGGTGAAGAACAAGCTGTTCGGGGACTCGCTGGTGCTCGCCGAGATCCACGGGCCCGGCCATCTGTGGCTGCAGTCGATGACCCCGGCCAAGCTCGCCGCCGCGATCCAGCCGTACCTGCCGGAGAAGACCCAGTCCGTCGGCGACTCCTGACGTCCCGGGGCCGGCCTCGGTCGCCGACCCGCCCGCGGTGCGGGGGCATGATCGGCGGATGGCGGAGGGATCGCGGATGGCGTCGGGTGCCGTGCTGGTGACGGACGAGCTGCAGCGGCAGGCGCTGGGGACCCCGCCCGAGGGCTGGCGGTACGCCCTGTGGGCCGAGCTGGAGGCGGGCGACGTGCCCGCGGCGGAGGTCGGGTTCGCGGTGATCAGCCGCGAGGGCGGGACGGCCCGGCGCACGCTGCTGCGGGGGCTGCCCGCGGTCGAGCACGTGCAGGTGCTGAGCGTGGGCTACGACTACGTGGCCGAGTACGTGCCCCCGGGCGCGCGCCTGCACAACGCCGCCTCGGTGATCGCCGAGACCACCGCGGAGCAGGGGCTGCTCGGGATCCTGGCCGTGCTGCGGCGGCTTCCGCAGTACGTGCGGGCGCAGGACCGCGCCGACTGGGTCGACGTCGACGACCCCGGCAGCGAGATCCCCGCCGCCGCGCTGGACAGCCTGGTGGGGGCGACGGTCGTGCAGCTCGGCCACGGCGTCGTCGGCAAGGCGCTCGCCCGCAGGGTGGAGGCGTGCGGCGCCGAGGTCGTGCCCTTCGCCCGCTCCGCCCGCACCGAGGCGGGGCGCGAGGTCCGGGCGCTCGCGGAGGTCGGGGAGTGGCTGCCCCGCGCGGACGTCGTCGCCTCGGCGCTGCCCCTCGGCCCGGGGACCCAGGGGTTCGTCGACGCCGCCTTCCTGGCGCGGATGCGGGACGGCGCCCTGTTCACCAACGTCGGCCGAGGACCCACCGTGGACACGACGGCGCTGGTGACCGAGCTGGCCACGGGCCGCATCCGGGCGAGCCTCGACGTCGTCGAACCCGAGCCGCTCCCGGCGGACCACCCGCTCTGGCGGATGCCGAACGTACTGCTCACCCCGCACATGGCCGGGGACGCCCGGACGACGGCGCGAGACCTCGCCGCGCTGGTGGCGGCACAGGTCGAGACCTACCGGGCGGGCCGCCCGCTGATCGACGACGTGACGGACCAGGCACCGGCTACCGGTCCGGACGCTCGTCGCGGC
>NZ_JACBXB010000617.1 GCF_013870575.1 Pseudonocardia pini | reverse complement strand
CCCACGCCTCGGCGACCTCGGGCGTCCAGGCCTCGCCCGCGGTCTCGGCGAGCGTGGCGAGCAGCGCCCGCCCGACGGCGGCGTAGTGCTCCTCGCGGACGTCGAACTTCCGGTGGTCGCGGCCGAGCTGGGCCAGGAAGCCCACCACCTTCTCCGGCTCGCCCAGGTGCGTGACGACGTGCAGCAGGGCCCGGCCGAACCGCGCGTGCTGGGTGCCCATCGAGAGCGGGAAGAGCGCGCGCAGCCCCGGCGCGTAGCCGAAGAGGGTTCGGTAGAAGTGCGGGACGAACCACTCGTCGTCGAGCGCGAGGTCGGCGACGCTGCGCCGGGCGAGGTCCAGGTGGCGGGCGATCTCGCCGAGACCGGAGTCGGCCCGGCCGTCGGCGCGGCTGTCGGTGGTCACGCGGGGGCCGTCCGTCGTCACGGGAGGGACCGAGAGGGGGCCACGAGGCGGAAGGGTAGCCAACGCCGCCGAACGGTCGAACGGCGGCTGGCTCACACCGCCGCGGAGCGCAGCTCGGCGTTGCGCCGCTTCACGGCGCAGTCCTTGTTCACCGGGTTCTGCGCCTCGTCCGGCTCGTGGCAGCCCGCCGCCACCGCGATCCGGTTCATCGTGCCGAACATCCTGACCAGGTGCGCGAGCCTGCGCTCGGCACTGTCGACCGGCTGCTGCTCCCCGCGGACCAGGCCCAGCGTCGTGTCCGCCCAGACCGCCTCGGCCTGCATCCCGGCGGCCCGCAGGACCTCCTGGATCCGCCGGCCCAGCTCCCGGGGCGGCAGACCCAGCCAGGACTCCAGCGTGCGCGCGTCGAGCGGGAAGAGCCGGTCCCGGTCCCGCAGGTGGAGCAGCTCGAGGGCGTAGCCGTGCCCGTAGGCGCAGTACAGGCAGCCGTTGTGCAGGGAGATGACCATCCCCGCGAGGTGCGTCCGCTGCCCGCCGAGCACCTGCATCGACACCAGGTAGCGGGGCATGTTGGCGGCGAACCACGCCAGCGCGCCGCCCGCCCCCATCGCGGCGACGATGTGCGGGATCATCCGCGGCGAGAAGCCCCACATCGCGCGACAGCCCGCCTGCAGGAGGGCGATCGTCGCTCGCTCGAGCATCACCACCACCCCCGATCACCCTTGGTGATCAAATGGTACCCCGGCGTGGTGATGCCGGACCAGAGCCGTTCGGCCCGGCTAGTGTCGCGGCGGTGGGACGCGTCTTCCTCCTCAGGCACGGCGAGACGGAGTGGTCCGCCAACGGGCGGCACACCGGTCGCACCGACATCCCGTTGACCGACCGTGGGCGGTCCTTGGCCACGGCGGCCCGGCCGACGCTCGACGCGCTGCGCCGGGACGCCCCGCCGCCGGTGCGGGTGCTGTCCAGCCCGCGGCGCCGGGCGCTGGACACCGCGAAGCTTGCCGGTCTGCAGGTCGACGCGGTCGACGACCGCCTCCACGAGTGGGACTACGGCGACTACGAGGGCCTGACCACCCCGCAGATCCGCGAGACGGTGCCGGACTGGACCGTGTGGACCCACCCCTGCCCACACGGCGAGAGCGCGGCGCAGGTGGGCGACCGCGCGGACGCCGTCCTCGCGGACGCGCGTGCACTGCTGCCCGACGGGGACGTCGTGCTCGTCGGGCACGGGCACTTCTCCCGGGTGCTCATCGCCCGGTGGATGGGTCTGCCCGCCGCGGGCGGGGTGCACGTCGCGATGGACCCCGCCGCCTGGGCGGTGCTGGGCGACGAGCGCGGCGTCCCCCGGCTCGACGCCGTCAACCTGGTGGTGCCGTCGTGAGCATCCGGCGGATCGCCCCCGCGGACGTGCCCGCCGTCGTCGGGCTGGTGCAGGAGCTCGCGGAGTACGAGAAGGCCCTGGACCAGTGCCACCTCACCGCCGATCAGCTGCACGCCGCGCTGTTCCGGGACTCCCCGGCCCTGTTCGGGCACGTCGCGGAGGTCGACGGCGTGGTCGTGGGCTGCGCGCTCTGGTTCCTGAACTTCAGCACCTGGGAGGGCGTGCACGGGATCTACCTGGAGGACCTCTACGTCCAGCCCGCGCAGCGCGGCTCCGGGCTCGGCCGGGCGCTGCTGGCGGCGCTGGCCCAGGAGTGCGTGACGCAGGGCTACGCGCGTCTGGAGTGGTCGGTCCTGGACTGGAACGAGCCCTCGATCGGCTTCTACCGCGCGCTCGGCGCGGTGGGCATGGACGAGTGGACGACGTTCCGGCTCACCGGCGAGCCGCTGGCCTCACTCGGGGCGTGAGCCGCGGGCCTCGTCGTCCGCCCCCACGGCCCACCGCCGCGACGGTTCGCTGATCAGCAGCAGGAACGTGCCGACCACGAAGAACAGCCCCACGAACCCCACCACCAGGTCCCCGGTGCTCAGCGAGTTGTAGATCATCGGGATAAGCAGCAGCTGGGTGACGATCGCCGGGGTGCGGGCACCGTGCGCCTGCGTGGTGGCGCTGGTGGTCGAGGCGGACCGGGCGGGGCTGGACCGGTTGGCCGCGAGTCCCGGGGTCCGGGCTGTCGAGGCCGCGCCGGTGGGGGTGACGCCCGCCGAGCTGGCCCTGTCCCCGCTGCTCCCGGAGCAGACCGTCGCGGCCGGACCTGTGCCCGACGACGGCCCGGTCTAAGGCGCTTCTGCCGAAGGGCCGCCGGGTCGCCCTCATACCGGGTGTGTTGGGGGACCGGCGAGGCCGGGGCCGCGTGGGTGCCGGGAGCGGTGATGTCCATGGGGAGACACGCCCCAGCACTGGCGGTGCGGGTACAAGATCACCGGAAGTGCAGCGGAAGCCGCGCTGGGCGCGGGTTCTGCTCCCGTTCTGGCGATCATGGGCGCGCGACCCGCCGTGACTGCACGTTTCGTGCGATCTCTGCGCCCGCCACCGCACTGTGAGCACGTTTCGTGCGATCTCCGCGCCTGTCGCCGCAGTGTGAGCACGTAGCTGCGTCCGGCACCGCCGTGACTGCACGTTTCGTGCGATCCCTGAGCCCGCCACCGCACTGTGAGCACGTTTCGTGCGATCTCCGCGCCCGCCACCGCACTGCGAGCACCTCAATGCGTCCACCACCGCCGCGACAGCACGTTTCGTGCACTCTCAGCCCGCACTCTCCGCCCCCCACCGCCGTGAGAGCACGAAACGTGCTCCCAGCGCTCACACGACAGCGGCGAGCTGGTCCCGCGCACCCGGCTCCAGCAGCGCCCCCTGCGCGACGAGCAGGAAGGCCGAGGACTCCAGGACCTGGGCGTAGACCTCGAGCGGCAGGTCGGAGAGCAGCAGGGCGCAGGTGCCCACCGCCCCGTCGACCCCTCGCGCCGACACCCCGATCGTCACGATGCCGGGGAGGTTGCCGCCCTTCTGCCCCATCCCCGCCACCTCGGGTGGGACCCGGCCGGTGAGCCCGCGCTCCAGGTGCCTCCGGGCG
>NZ_JACBXB010000616.1 GCF_013870575.1 Pseudonocardia pini | reverse complement strand
GTCGGTCTGGGTCGCCAGCTCGACGCCGGTGCGGACGTCCACCGTGGTGTCCGCGGCGAACTGCGGCGGCGCCGGGCGGTCGAAGTGGTGCCCGCTGCCGAAGAAGAAGATCACCGCGACGATCGCGGGCAGCGCCAGCGCCGTGAGCTTGAGCCAGTATTGGAAGGCCTGCACGAAGGTCACCGAGCGCATGCCGCCGAACGCGACCGTGGCGACCACGATCACCCCGGCGGCCAGCGACCCGACCCAGCTCGGCAGGCCCGTCACGATCGTGACCGTCAGGCCGGCGCCCTGCAGCTGCGGCAGGAGGTACAACCAGCCGATGACCAGCACGAACACGCTGCACAGGGTGCGCAGCCCGCGCGACCGCAGCCGCAGCTCGGCGAAGTCCGGGACCGTGTAGGCGCCGGAGCGGCGCAGCGGGGCCGCCACGAAGAGGAGGAGCGAGAGGTAGCCCGCGGTGTAGCCGACGGGGTACCAGAGTGCGTCCACGCCGTCGCGCAGGACCAGGCCCGCCACCCCGAGGAACGAGGCCGCCGAGAGGTACTCGCCAGAGATGGCGCCCCCGTTGGCGAGCGGGCCGACCCGCCGCGAGGCGACCAGGAAGTCCGAGGTCCGCCGGGCCCGGTGCCCCACGGCGCCGATCGCCGTGGAGGCCACGGCGACCAGCAGGATGGCGGTCAGCGCGGCGACTGCCGTGGCGCTCATCGCTCTCGCCCGCTACGCGGACTCGGCACCGCACGCAGGCGCTGTACCGATGATCCGCCGACACGCCCGCTCACGGCGAGTGCTCGTCGAGGCGCTCGCGGGACAGGCCCAGCCGTTCGGGGGCGTGCAGTTGCAGGAGCGTGCGGTCCGCGTCGAGCGGGACGGCGGTCCGGGTGGCCCGGCTGACCACCACCATCACGAGGAACGCCGCAGGCACCGCGACGACCGCGGGGCGCAGCAGGAGCACCCCGAGCGACCCCTCCGGGACGGTCCCGGCCAGCGCGAACCCGACGCCCACACACGACAGCACGGCGCCGACCCCGAGTCCGGCCATCGCACCGGCGGGCGTGAGACCACGCCACCACACACCGAGGACGAGCAGCGGGCAGAAGGTCGCGGCGGACACCGCGAACACGAGCGGGATGGTCAGGGTCAGGTCCAGCCGCACGACCGCGAGCGCGGGCCCGATCGGCACCAGCGCGGACACCAGCGCGGCGAGCCGGAAGTCCCGCAACCGTCCCTTCAGCACGTCCGTGAACAGTACGCCCGCCAGGCTCACCACGAGCCCCGACGACGTCGACAGGAAGGCCGCCGCCGCGCCCGCCGAGACGAGCCCGCCCAGCAGCCAGCCCGCCCAGCCGTCGCCCAGCACGGCGGTGGGGACGAGCAGGACCGCGCCGTCCGTGCGGCCGTCGACCAGCAGCTCGGGGGTGAACGCGCGTGACAGCAGGCCCAGCAGCGTGACCAGTACGAACACCGCGCCGATCATGGCCAGGACGACGACGGTGGTCCGGCGGGCCGCCCGGCCGTCGGGATTGGTGTAGAAGCGGACGAGCACGTGCGGCAGGCCCATCGTCCCAGCGATGCCGGCGATCAGGATCGAGTAGATCTCGAGCAGCCGTGCGCCGCCGGAGTGTGGTTCGAGCCACTCGCTATCGGTCGTCGGGGTGCCTGCCGGGACCGGGACGCCGGTGCCCGCGGCGAACCGCAGCTCGGCCCCCGCGTCGACGTCGTGCACCCCGGGCGCCCAGGTCAGCGGCCCGTCGACGGCTCGGCCGTCCACCGTGCCCCGCGCCTCGAGGGTCGTCTCGGCCGCGACCTCCAGCCGGACGGGCGTCTCGACGGAGATCGTGGTGGTCTCCTCGAACGTCGGTGCGGTCGGCCGGTCCAGGTCCCGGTCGGAGCCGACGAACAGGGCGAGCGCGATCAGGGCGGGCACGGTCAGCGCGGTGAGCTTGAGCCAGTACTGGAAGGCCTGCACGAACGTGATCGAGCGCATCCCGCCCGCGACGACGGACAACACCACCAGCACGCCCGCGCCCACGATCCCGACCCAGCCGGGCAACGACGTCAGCGTCGTGAGGGCGAGGCCTGCGCCCTGGTACTGCGGGAGCAGGTAGAGCCAGCCGATCAGCAGCACGAGCGCGGTGCAGAACCGGCGCAGCCGCGGGGAGTGCAGCCGCGCCTCGGCGAAGTCCGGGATCGTGTAGGCGCCGGAGCGCCGCAGCGGCGCCGCGACCAGCAGGAGGAGCGCGAGGTAGCCGGTGCAGAAGGCGATCGGGTACCAGAGCCCGTCCGCGCCCTCGCGCAGCACGAGGCCCGCGACGCCGAGGAACGTCGCCGCCGAGAGGTACTCCCCGGAGATCGCGGCCGCGTTCGGCACCGCTCCGACCGTGCGCGAGGCCACCAGGAAGTCCGAGGTGCTGCGGGCGACGCGGACGCCGAGCGACCCGATGACGACGGAGGCGACGCCGACCAGCGCGATCGCGACCAGCGCGATGATCGAGGGGGTGCTCACCGGGTCGCGGCCGGGTCCGGCGTGCCCGCGGGCGTCGTGGTCGAGGTCGTTCCCGGCGAGGCGGAGGCCCACGCCGGTGCAGCGGACGTCCGGGGCCGGGCCGAGAACGCGGCCGGGGGTGGGCTCGGCGCGGGGAGCGCGGTCATGGGCATTCCGGAGTCGGTCCTAGTCCTGGACGTGGTCGGCGAAGTTCTGCTCGACCTTCTCCGCGGCCTTCGTGTGCCACCAGCCCAGGCCGAGCAGGAACGGGTAGACCAGCACGCCGAGCAACAGCCAGGGCAGCCGCAGGCCGAGGAACTCCACCCGGCCCAGCTCGGGGTACACCGCGAACAGCACCGGGAGCAGGCCCAGGACCAGCACCGCGATCGCGCCGACCCGCATCGCCACGCTGAGCTGTCCGCGGATCAGGTTGGCCCGCAGCAGCTCGCCGACGGGGGTGCCCTCCTGCACGTCGACCACCGTGCGGACGGTGCGGGCCACGCCCTTGCGCTCGGAGAGCACGACGCGCACCCGGCGCGGGGCCTCGGTCGTGTCCTCGGGATCGGCCACCCGGGCGTCGAGCCGAACCCGGCGTCGGCGATCCAGTTCGCGGCACGGCTCGCGGCGGTCGGCGCCCCGACGCTGACCCCGACCGTCGTGGTCGGGGACTTCGCCGACCACGATCCCGGTGCGCCGGTCGACCTGGTCCACTTCGTGCACTCGCTGTACTACGTGGCCGACCTGTCGGCCGCGCTCGACCAGGCTCTGGCGCTGCTGAGACCCGGTGGCCTGCTCGTGACGGCGACCGCGCCGCTCGAGCCGCTCTGCGTGCTGACCGAGCTGCTCTGCCCGTGGGCGGAGCGCACGCCCTGGTTCGCCGCCGACGTGCGCCGCGAGCTGCCCCGGCCGTTCGTGTGCCAGGTCCGGTAGACGGTGTCGCCCG
>NZ_JACBXB010000615.1 GCF_013870575.1 Pseudonocardia pini | reverse complement strand
GCCGCGGAGCCGGAGGAGGAGTACGTCCCCGTCCCGCCCCGGCGGAAGCCGGAGCCGGAGAAGGCCGAGCGGCCGAAGCGCCCGGAGCCGGCCGCGATCGTCGCCACCCCGCCCGCCGAGGACGTCCCGGCCGAGGGCGAGCAGATGTCGATGGCGATCCGCGAGCCCGTCTCGGAGGGCGAGTACAGGCTCCCGCCCCCGGACATCCTGGAGACCGGCCCGCCGCCGAAGGTCCGCTCCGCCGCGAACGACGAGATGATCGAGCGCATCACCGGCGTGCTGGACCAGTTCAACGTCGACGCGCAGGTCACCGGCTTCACCCGCGGCCCGACGGTCACCCGGTACGAGATCGAGCTGGGCCCGGCCGTGAAGGTCGAGAAGATCACCCAGCTGTCGAAGAACATCGCCTACGCGGTGGCCACCGACAACGTCCGCATCCTGGCCCCGATCCCCGGCAAGTCCGCCGTCGGCATCGAGGTGCCCAACTCGGACCGCGAGATGGTGCGCCTGGGCGACGTGCTGCGCTCCGGCTCGGCGCGCAGCGAGACCCATCCGATGGTCATCGGGCTGGGCAAGGACATCGAGGGCCACTTCCTCTGCGCCAACCTCGCGAAGATGCCGCACCTGCTGGTCGCGGGCTCCACCGGTTCCGGCAAGTCCAGCTTCGTGAACTCGATGCTGGTCTCGCTGCTCCAACGGGCCACGCCGGAGGAGGTGCGGATGATCCTCGTCGACCCGAAGATGGTCGAGCTCACGCCGTACGAGGGCATCCCGCACCTGATCACGCCCATCATCACGCAGCCGAAGAAGGCCGCGTCCGCGCTGGCCTGGCTCGTGGAGGAGATGGAGCAGCGCTACCAGGACATGCAGGCCAACCGGGTCCGTCACATCGACGACTTCAACCGCAAGGTCCGCTCCGGCGAGATCACCGCGCCGCTGGGCAGCGAGCGGGAGTACCGGCCCTACCCGTACATCCTCTGCATCGTCGACGAGCTGGCCGACCTCATGATGACCGCGCCGCGAGACGTCGAGGACGCCATCGTCCGGATTACCCAGAAGGCCCGTGCGGCGGGCATCCACCTGGTGCTGGCGACCCAGCGGCCGTCCGTCGACGTCGTGACCGGCCTGATCAAGACGAACGTGCCGTCCCGGCTGGCGTTCGCCACGTCGTCGCTCACCGACTCGCGGGTCATCCTGGACCAGCCGGGTGCCGAGAAGCTGATCGGCATGGGCGACGGGCTCTACCTGCCGATGGGGGCGTCCAAGGCGGTCCGCATGCAGGGCGCGTACATCTCGGACGAGGAGATCTCCGAGGTCGTCGCGTTCACCAAGGAGCAGGCGGAGCCGACGTACCTCGAGGGCGTCACGGCGCAGAAGCAGGGCGAGGCCAAGGAGATCGACCCGGACATCGGGGACGATCTCGAGGTGCTCGTCCAGGCCGCGGAGCTCATCGTGACCTCGCAGTTCGGCTCGACGTCGATGCTGCAGCGCAAGCTGCGCGTGGGCTTCGCGAAGGCGGGCAGGCTGATGGACCTGCTCGAGTCGCGGGGGATCGTCGGACCCTCCGAGGGCTCCAAGGCCCGGGACGTGCTCATCAAGCCGGACGAGCTGGAGAGCGTCGTGTGGCTGCTGCGCGGTGGGGGCGGCGAACCCCCTTCCGACGATGATGATTGAGTCTTCTACCAGCGTGTTCGTGACACGTTCGGCTCCGCTGGGTGGCCGTTGGGCGTAGGGCCGTGTGGGAGGGACCACAACCCCGCGATCGGCGTCACCGTTCCGTGACCTCGCATGGTTGAGTGTCTCCGGCCCGCTGACGGGTCGAGCCACTCGCAGGAAAGGTCACGCATGTTCTGGAGCAAGCGGGGCAAGGGCCCGCGTCGTGCCGACACCGGGCGCAGCGCCCTGGTGCCGATCCCCCTCACCGGGGGTGTGCTGAGCGGTCAGGTGCAGGACACCGAGGGCCGGCCGCTCGCCGGCGCCGAGATCTCCGTCCTGGACCGCACCAGCACGCGGATCGTCCACGCGGACACGGACCCGTTCGGCTACTTCACCGCCGCGCTGGTCCCCGGGCAGTACCGGGTGCGCGCCGAGGCGGGCGGGTACCGGGGCAACGGCGGCACGATCGACGTCGAGTGGGGGAAGCACGCCGAGCTGGGCACCCTGACCCTCGACCCCGACCAGTCGCTCACCCCGCCGCCGCCGGGGGTCTACACGATCGACTCGGACCACTCCTCGGTCCGGTTCGTCGCCCGGCACATCGGGCTCTCCCGGGTCTACGGCCGCTTCAACCGCTTCCACGGGCAGATCCGCATCGCGGAGCCGTTCGAGGACTCCGCCGTGGACGTGGTGATCGAGTCCGCCAGCGTCGACACCAACGTCGACGCCCGCGACACGCACCTCCGCTCCCCGGACTTCCTCGACGTCGAGCGCTTCCCCCAGCTGCGCTTCTCCAGCACCCGGTTCCGGCGCGGCGCGGGGAACCGGTGGATCGTCGACGGCGACCTCACGCTGCACGGCCTGACCAGCGACGTCCAGCTCGACGTCATGTTCCTCGGCATGGCGGAGTGGAACGGCGAGCGCGCGGGAGCGGTCGCCTCGGCGGAGCTGCACCGCGAGCACTTCACGCTGAACTGGCAGCAGATGGTCAGCCGCGGGGTGCCCGTCGTCGGGTCGACGATCGAGATCAGCCTCGACGTCCAGGCGGTCCGCCAGTAGGGCGGGCGAACCCGTGCTGCCGCCAGGCCTCGTAGACGGCCACGGCGGCGGCGTTCGCGAGGTTCAGCGAGCGGGATCCGGCGACCATCGGGAGCCGGACCCGCTCGCTCGCCCGTGCCGCCACCGCGGGCGGCAGGCCGGTCGACAAGGCTCCACGAGGTGCAGCTCCGCACCGGTGTTCGCGGCCGGCCGGATCGCGTTGCCCGTGTCGGGCGGGATCTCGGGGGCGTGGAAGGCGATCCGGAACACGCGGGTCAGCTCGCGGGGCGTTCGGCGAGCCACTCGGTGGCGGTGAGCCCCGCCAGGTCCCGGAAGTCGCGGGCGAGGTGGGCCTGGTCGGCGTAGCCGCACACGGCGGCGGTGTCCGCCAGGGCGGGGCGGTCCGCGGCCCGGAGCAGGTCGCAGGCCCGTTCGAAGCGGATCACCCGGGCGGCGGACTTGGGCGACAGGCCGGTCTCGTCCCGGAACCGCAGGGCGAGGTGCCTGCGGCTCCAGCCGATCTCGTCGGCCAGGTCGGAGATGCGCAGGGTCCCGCCGGTCTCGCTGAGCCGGTGCCAGGCCCGGACGACCTCGGGCCGAGGATCGGGGCGACGCGCCTCGGCCGCCAACCGCAGGAGCGCCGCGTCGAGCAGCGCGAACCGGCTCCGCCAGGTGGGGGTCTCGGCCAGCCGCTGGACCGGTCGTCCGTCTCGGCGGACGACGTCGCGCAGGAGGTGTGTCTGGCCGTG
>NZ_JACBXB010000614.1 GCF_013870575.1 Pseudonocardia pini | reverse complement strand
GCGGTCCCCGGCACCGGAACGGGACCAGGGATGGACCGGACCGCGTCCCCCGCCCGGGGAACGCGACGTCGTGGGGAGCTCGACGCCGCGGGGCGGGGGATCGCGGTGCGGCCTCGTGGGGAGCGATGCCGGGCCACTTGCGACCTCTCGTGTTCAGCTGTGGGACAAGCGACCGGAGCCCGTGGGACCAGGGGATCGGACGGCCCGGGGAGCGGAGCTTCGGGGGCTCCAGGGTCGTTCGTGATCGTTCCGTGATCCGGTCGTGTCCGACGCTAGGGGCTTCCGACTCGGAGCGCCGGGTCGGGTTGCCCCTGCTGAGACGATCGGGACGGGGGGAGCGGCGAGCGGCTCACGCAGTGGCCCCGGTCTCGACGGGCGGTCGCGCTGTGGTCGCGCTCACGGCTGGGGTTCCGTTCGGCGCGGCTCAGTGTGCGGCGGCAAGGATGCGTACGCCGGACGGCGGCACGGGCGGAGGGCCGTTCGGTACAGCAGCGGCCACTCCCGGACGAACTGAGGGCCGCCCCGCGGGAGCGGGGCGGCCCTCGGACGGTCCGGACGGGTCAGACCCGGTTGCGGTGCCGTCCGCCGAGTGTCCCGGGCAGTCCGCCGCGCTGGATGTACTCGGCCTCCTCGGCCACCTCGCGGGCGGCGCAGGGCCACGGCGCGGCGATGCCGGAGGCCTCGCGGCACTCGCGGCAGTAGCCCCGTGAGTCCGGGGAGTGCAGCGTCAGCGTGCGCTGCAGTAGATCGGGCATACCGGACAAGATGGACGCAAGCGCCACTGACTGTCACCTCCAGGAACCGTGGCGCTGAAAGTAGTGCCGCGACTACGGGTGGTGACACTCAGGGTCGTTGCGAACCGGTTAACGGGTGCCTGCGATCGGCGTACGGAACCGGCCGCCGTTCACTCGTCCGTGAGCGGTCGGCGCCCTACCGGCGACGGGCGTGGAGGACGGCGTCGTGGCCCGTGACGGGCTCGCCGTCGACCCCGATGATCTGGCGCGGCCGGGCGTCCGCCGCCACGATCTCCCACTCCGCGGGATCGAGCTGCGCCGCGACCTCCTCGGCCGTGAACAGCATCTCCGGCACGGGCGGGCGCCCGATCGAGGGCGACTCCAGGTCCTTCGGGTGGTGCCCGACCACGACCAGGTGCCCGCCCGGCGCCACCGCCGCGGCCAGCCGCGCGACCAGCCCGGTGAACACCTCCGGCGGCTGGTGCATGAACTGGGAGTTGACCAGCGCGTACGTCTGCTCCGGCGGGGCCCAGGTGCGGACGTCCGCCTGCTCGGTCGCGACCTCCACCCCCTGCTCGGCGGCGTGCTCGGCCACCCGCTCCAGCGCCACCTTCGAGAAGTCGACCGCCGTGACGGTCCAACCCCGGCGGGCCAGCCACACGGCGTCCGCACCCTCGCCCGCCCCGACGTCGAGTGCCGTGCCCGGGGTCAGCTCGTCCACCTCGGCGACCAGCTGTGGGTTGGGGTTGCCGCTCCACACCAGCTCGGCGCCGCCGTACCGCTCGTCCCAGGCCGGGGCCTCGAACATCGCGCGGACCTCCTCGGCGGTCATCGCCCGACCGTGCCCGTGACCGTGTTCCATGACGGACATCCTGCTAGACGCCGTGTGCCCGGTCGCCGGTGAGGGCCGTGTGGCGCTCGCTCCCCGATGCCGCGGAGAGCACCCGCCGCCGCTCGACGGCGGCGCGGGTCTCCTCCATGACCAGCTCGGCGTTGATCATCGCCCCGGCCCGCATCCCGGCCGCGGCGGACACGATGACCTGCGCGGACACGTCGGCAACGTTGCCCGCCACGTAGACGCCCGGAACGCTCGTGGCCCCCGTCGGCGCGGCGGGGACCTGGTGGCCCATCACCCGGCCGTTCATCTCCACCGGCTCGGCCACCAGGCCCAGCCCGGCGAGCACGCCCGCGTTGGCGGTGAACCGCGGCGCGACGACGAGGGCGTCCCGGGCCACGACCCGGCCCGACGCCAGCCGCACGCCGGTGAGCCGGTCCGCGGTGACCTCGAGGCCGGACACCTCGCCGTCGACCACGTCGATCCCGCGGGCGGCGAGCTGCTCCCACTCGTCGGCGGTGGGCTCGGCGCCCGTGTGCAGGAAGACCGTCACGTCCTCGCTGAGCTGCGAGAACAGCAGGGCCTGGTGCATCCCGGAGCCGCCTGGGGAGGTCAGGACGCCGATCTTCCGCCCACGGACCTCGTAGCCGTGGCAGTAGGGGCAGTGCAGGACGTCTCGGCCCCAGCGTTCGGCGAGACCGGGGACGTCCGGCAGCTCGTCGGTCAGGCCGGTCGTCACGAGGAGCTTGCGGGCGGAGACCGTGCGCCCGTCGTCGAGGGTGACGCGGAACCCGGGGGCGAGCGCCGTGACCCGGGCCCGGGTGAACTCCACCCCGTACGCCTCGGCCTCGGCGCGGCCCGCCGCGTACAGCTCGGCGGGCGCGATCCCCTCCCGGCCGAGGTAGTTGTGCACCCCGTCCGCGGGCCCGTTGCGGGGTTCGCCCGCGTCGACCACCAGCACCGAGCGCAGGCTCCGGGCCAACGTCACCGCACCACTGAGGCCCGCGGCCCCGCCGCCGACCACCACCACGTCGTCATCCATGCCGCCGACAGTGCGCCCGGCCGCCCTCCCCTGGCAACGTCCCTTGCCGATTCGGCAAGTCAGCCGCGCATGATCGCCGATCGAGGTCCATCGAGGCCGCACACGGCGCGGACGACCCCGACGTGGCGATCACGCAGGCTGCGGCCGGCGCCGCTCACAGGTAGGTGTCGGCCGCGGCCTGGAGCCTCGCGCGGTAGGTCTCCCAGGGGAGGTCCTCGGGGAGGTTGCCTGCGGTCGGGGTCATGCCCACGGCGCCGTCGAGCTGCTCGCGCAGGATGTCGGCGTGGCCGCAGTGCCGGTGCAGCTCCGCGGTCATGTGGACCGCGATCCGGTGCAGCGTCACGTCGGGCTCGGGCCACCAGGACACGTGCGCGGGATGGTCGAGGGGCAGCTCGGCGAGGGCGGTCTCGGCGTCCGCGACGGCGGTGGCGTACCAGCCCAGGACCTGCGCGCGGGTCTCGTCGGCGCGGGCCCACATGTCGGCGTTGGGCTCCTCGTCTCGCCAGTCGAGCGCGGCGGGGCGGCCGAGGACCTCGCCGAAGTACCCCGCGGTCGTGAGCGCGACGTGCTTGACCAGGCCCAACAGGCTGGTGCCGGTGGGGGTCAGCGGGCGCCGCACGTCGTACTCCGAGATCCCCTCCAGCTTCCACGGCAGGGTCTCCCAGCCGCGGCGCAGGTACCGGACGAGATCGTCCTTCACGCCGGCACCGGCCGCTTCCGCAGCGTGAGCACCACCGCGAGCTCCGCCTCGAACCGCCTGCGCAGCACGGCCAGCACGGCCAGTGCCGCGACCGCGGCGAGCTGCTCATGCGCTCGATCTCCGAACGCCGGCG
>NZ_JACBXB010000613.1 GCF_013870575.1 Pseudonocardia pini | reverse complement strand
CGCCTTGCCGCCCACCGTGATCCGACCCGCGGTGGGCGCGTCGAGCCCCAGCAGCATCCGCAGCGTCGTGGACTTGCCCGCCCCGTTGGCCCCCAGGAACCCGGTGACCGCGCCGGGCCGGACCTCGAACGACAGGTCCTCGACGGCGGACACCTCGCCGTAGCGCTTCGTGAGTCCGCGTGCCTCGATCATGACTCTCCCCCGATCGTCGTCTGACCGATCGGAAGCTTACCTGACCGATCGGTCAGCAGCGAGCCGGGGCGCCCTCGTTCGAGGAGCTTTCCCGAAGCGACGCAACCCGTTTGGCGGACCAGATTGGGCAGGCACGGCCGGACCGCAATAGGGTTCGCGGGTGGCACACGAGGACACCCGCACGATCGACCCCTGCCCCCCGGACCAGGCGACGACCGACCGGCTGCTGGGTGGTGCCCACCACAACCCCCATGGGGTCCTGGGCGCTCACCCGACGGCAGGCGGCGGCACCGTCATCCGGGTCCTGCGACCGCACGCGGACGAGGTCCAGGTCCTGCGCAACGGCGACCCACACGACGCGTCCCCGCTGGTCAAGGTGCACGACGCCGGCCTGTTCTCTGGCGTCGTCGACGGCCCGGGCGGCGACTACCGGCTGTCGGTGCGCTATGGCGACCGCACGGACGTCGTCGACGACCCGTACCGCTGGCTGCCCACGCTGGGCGAGGTCGACCTGCACCTGATCGGCGAGGGCAGGCACGAGCGGCTGTGGGAGGTGCTCGGCGCGCACGTGCGCAGCTACGACACCCCGTCCGGCCCCGTCAGCGGTACCAGCTTCGCCGTCTGGGCACCGAACGCCCAGGGCGTGCGGGTGACCGGCGACTTCGACGGCTGGGCGGGCTGGGCGCACCCGATGCGCTCGCTCGGCTCGGCGGGCGTCTGGGAGCTGTTCGTGCCCGACGTCGGCGTCGGGACCCGCTACAAGTACCGGATCCTCGGCCAGGACGGCGTGTGGCGTGACAAGGCGGACCCGATGGCCTTCGCCACCGAGATCCCGCCGCAGACGGCGTCGGTCGTCACGGCCGTGCACCACGAGTGGGCGGACGAGGAGTGGATGGCCGCCCGCGCCGTCCGCCAGCCGCACGCCGAGCCGATGAGCGTCTACGAGCTGCACCTGGGCTCCTGGCGGCAGGGCAACTCCTACCGCCAGATCGCCGACCAGCTGGTCGAGTACCTCGACGAGACGGGCTTCACGCACGTCGAGCTGCTTCCGGTGGCCGAGCACCCGTTCGGCGGGTCGTGGGGCTACCAGGTCACCTCGTACTTCGCGCCGACCTCTCGCTTCGGCACCCCGGACGACTTCCGCTACTTCGTGGACACGTTGCACGCCAACGGCTACGGCGTCATCGTCGACTGGGTGCCCGCGCACTTCCCGCGGGACGAGTGGGCACTGGCGAAGTTCGACGGCACCGCGCTGTACGAGCACGCCGACCCGCGCCGCGGCGAGCAGCCGGACTGGGGCACGCTCGTGTTCGACTTCGGGCGCTCGGAGGTCCGCAACTTTCTGGTGGCCAACGCGCTGTTCTGGTTCGACCAGTTCCACATCGACGGCCTGCGGGTCGACGCGGTGGCCTCGATGCTCTACCTGGACTACTCCCGGGCAGACGGGCAGTGGCTGCCGAACATCCACGGCGGCCGCGAGAACCTCGACGCCGTCTCCTTCCTGCAGGAGATGAACGCGACCGTCTACAAGGAGCACCCCGGCGTCGTCACGATCGCCGAGGAGTCCACCGCATGGCCGGGCGTCACGCGGCCCACCTACATGGGCGGGCTCGGCTTCGGGTTGAAGTGGAACATGGGCTGGATGCACGACACGCTCGACTACACCGGGCGTGACCCCATCCACCGCAGCTACCACCACAACCAGCTGACGTTCTCGCTCATGTACGCGTTCAGCGAGAACTACGTCCTCCCGATCAGCCACGACGAGGTGGTGCACGGCAAGGGCTCGCTGTGGACCCGGATGCCGGGCGACGACTGGAACAAGGCCGCGAACGTCCGCGCGCTGCTGGCCTTCATGTGGGCCCACCCGGGCAAGCAGCTGCTGTTCATGGGCCAGGAGTTCGGTCAGGTCCGCGAGTGGTCCGAGGAGCGCTCGCTGGACTGGGAGCTGCTCGCGAACCCGCTGCACGGCGGGATCAAGACCCTGGTCGGCGACCTGAACCGCAGCTACCGGGACCACCCGGCGCTGTGGACGATGGACCACTCGCCCGAGGGCTTCTCCTGGATCGACGCCAACGACGCCGCGGGCAACGTGCTCAGCTTCCTGCGGCAGGGCACTGACCACGACGGCCGCCCGGCGGTCCTGGCCTGCATCGCCAACTTCTCCGGCCAGCCGCGGGACAACTACCGCGTCGGGCTGCCCTTCGCGGGGCGGTGGAAGGAGCTCGTCAACACCGACGCGGAGTCCTACGGCGGCTCCGGCGTGGGCAACCTCGGCACCGTCGTCGCGGACCGCACCGTGTGGCACGGCAGGCCCGCCAGCGCGGTGCTGCGGCTGCCCCCGGCGGGTGTGCTGTGGCTCGTCCCGGAGGAGACCGGCGGGCCGATCCACCCCCGTCGGGTCGCCCCCACCGACGTCGCGCAGGCGACCGAGCCCGCCGTCCAGTCCCCGCCGTCGGGTGCTGCGCACGCGCCCGAGGTGCGAGGGCTCCCCGAGGTCGGCCCGGCCGACGAGGGTTCCACCGACGCCTGACCACGAGCGCTGAGGTGCTGCGCTGAGGGCCCGACCACGATCGCACGTTTCGTGCTCTCAGCGCGGCATGATCGCTCATTGCGTGCTCTCAGCGCGGCGTGGCGCAGCGCGGAGGACCAAGATCGCACGTTTCGTGCTCACAGCGCGGCATGATCGCTGGTTGCGTGCTCTCAGCGTGGTGTGAACCGCGCTGAGAGCACGAAACGTGCGCTCACGGCAGCCGACCGGACTCCCGCGTCGCAGCCCGGAGCAGTGTGAACCAGTACGCGACGAGGATCACGCAGTACAGGCTGCGGCCCACCGGGGACCACGGGTCGTCGTCCGCCCAGAGGTCGCCCCAGCTCACGGGGACCACCGCCAAGGCCAGGAGCGCCGCGGCCCAGGACCGCAGCGTGCTCCCCGCCGCGACGGCCGCCACGGCGACCAGCAGGCCGGGCCACAGCAGCATCAGGTAGTTGTGCCAGGAGATCGGCGACATCAGCAGCCCCGCGGCGACCACCGCGAAGGGGGCGGTGCCCGCCGGGTCGACCGTGCGGCGGGAGATCAAGACCAGCGTGCCGACCAGCACGACCAGCCCCAGCACCGTGCCGACCGCGGACGGCAGCCCGAGCCGCACGGCGAGGCCGGGGAGGGCGGCGTTGTCCAGGACGTCCGGCACCGGCTCGCCGAACCCGATCCGCAGCCACTCCAACGCGCTCGCCGGTCCGGCCGCCAGCGCCCCGACCAC
>NZ_JACBXB010000612.1 GCF_013870575.1 Pseudonocardia pini | reverse complement strand
GACCAGCGGGTTGCGCGGGTCGCGGGCGCGGTGCTGGTTCGCCAGGGTGCAGGGCCGGATCCGCTCCGACGTGCCCGCCCGCACGTGCGCGACGAGCCGGGGGTCGGCGATCTGCGCCCGCGTCATCTCGACGAGCGCGAACCCCTCCCCGACGGCCGCCGCGGCCATGGCGGGGTCCACCACACTGCCCTGCAGCACGACGGGCACGCCGCGGCCCAGGAACGACCGTGCCAGGTCGCGGTTGAACCCGGGCGGAGTGTGCAGGTCGGGGCGGGTGGCCGAGACGGTGAGTCCCGATCCCCGGACGGGCACGAGATAGTCGACGAGGTCCGCGAGCCCGGGTCGGAGGGCGTGTTCCCGACCCGCGGACGGGGCGACTCCCGCACCCCCCGAGGACGACTCGCGCGCCTTCGGAGGACGGCTCGCGGGGTTTCGATGTCCGACTCGCGCGTCGAAAGTGGGGGACTCGCGCGTCGGGAGTGAGGGACCCGCGGGGACGTGGTGTCCGACTCGCGCGTCGGAACCGGGGGACTCGCGCGTCGAAAGTGGGGGACTCGCGGGGAACAGGGGGGTGAGGGACGGCGGGGTGATGCCTGCCCAGGGAGCGAGCTCGTCGACGCAGAGGCGCAGCCCCACGATCCCGTCGCCCACCGCCGCGCGGACCGCCGCCAGGACCTCGCGGAGCAGCAGGGTCCGGTCCTCGCCGTAGGCGTCCGCGCGCTGGTTCGTGAGGCCGGAGAGGAACTGGCGGAGCAGGGAGTGCTGCCCCGCGTTGATCTCGACGCCGTCCAGGCCGTCCGCGACCGCGCGCGCGGCGGCCGAGGCGAAGCCGGCGACGACGGCCTCGATCTCGGGCTGCTCCATGACCTGCGGGACCTCGCGGGTCACCACGTCCGGCACCCGCGACGCACCCCACAGCGCCCGGCCGGTGAACGCCGAGGTGCCCTGGGACCCGCTGTGCCCCAGGGAGCCCAGCAACAGCGCGTCCCCGCAGGAGCCGGCGAGCGCCGCCCAGCCGGGGACGGGTGCCCGCGCGTAGGGATGGTCGGAGGGGTGCACCGACGCCGTCTCGCAGACGATCACGCCGCACCCGCCCGCGGCCCGCTCGGCGTAGTAGGCGCGGTGCCGGTCGGAGAAGGTCCGCCCGCGCCCGAGGTTGGTCACGTGCGGCCCGAACAGCACCCGCGAGGGCGCCCACCGCGCACCGACCCGCACCGGCT
The DNA here is from genome assembly GCF_013870575.1 of Pseudonocardia pini. Lineage (GTDB taxonomy): Bacteria > Actinomycetota > Actinomycetes > Mycobacteriales > Pseudonocardiaceae > Pseudonocardia > Pseudonocardia pini. Next base: position 2,234 of record NZ_JACBXB010000612.1, on the reverse strand, counting down.
CCCCGAGCATCACACCTCCCGATGACACCGACGCGGAACGCACGAACGGCACTCTCGCTCAGTAGGTCTGAGCGAGAGTGCCGTTCGTGCCACCGCTGGTCGGTCGCTCGGCGCCGGACCCGTCCTCGCGGGTCCGGCGCCGGCGGACTGTGGGCCGGTCAGGAACCGGCGATCGGGACCCGCAGGCCCGAGTCGGACTCCGAGGCGCCCAGGCCCGCGAGCGGGCTGGTCTCGCAGGCCCGGTCCGGCCTGCCCATGGTGAGCTGCAGCAGGACCGGGGACTTCTTGCCGAGCTTGGTCCGCGAGTGGTCCACCTCGGACTTGGGGATCACGTGCCCGTCCCCGCGCGCAGCCAGGGCCTGCTCGCCGAACCCGCGGACGCACTCGGGGTCGGGCCCGTCGAGCGGGAGGCCGGTGAAGAACTTGGCCGCCATGCAACCGCCCTGGCACGCGTCGTAGTGCATGCAGGACTGGCAGGCCCCACCGGTCTGCGGCTGCCGCAGCTCGGTGAACAGTTCGGAGGACTCCCACACCTTCTGGAAGCCCCCCGGGGAGCGGACGTTCCCCGCGAGGAAGTTCTCGTGGATCGCGAACGGGCAGGCGTAGACGTCGCCGACGGGGTCGATCAGGCAGACCACGCGCCCGGCACCGCACAGGTTCAGCCCCGGGAGGGCCTCGCCGAACGCCGAGAGGTGGAAGAAGGAGTCGCCGGTGAGGACCTGGTCACCGCGGTCGACCAGCCAGTCGTACATCTGCTTCTGCTGCGAGGGCAGCGGGTGCAGCTCGTCCCAGACGTCCGCGCCGCGACCGGACGGCCGCAGCCGGGTGATCCGCAGCTGCGCGCCGAACTTGTCCGCGATCGCCTTGAACTCGTCGAGCTGGTCGACGTTCTGCCGGGTCATGACGACCGAGATCTTCGGCTCCTTGAAACCCGCCTCGGCCAGGTTCTCCAGCGCCTTGATCGCCATGTCGTACGAGCCGGGGCCGCGGACGTAGTCGTTGACCTCGGCGGTGGCGCCGTCGAGCGAGATCTGGATGTCGACGTAGTCCATCGCCGCCAGCTGCGCGGCGCGCTTCTTGTCGATCTTCAAGCCGTTGGTGGAGAACTTGACCCCGACGTTGTGCGCGATCGAGTAGTCCAGCAGCTCCCAGAAGTCCGGCCGGACCGTGGGCTCGCCGCCGCCGATGTTGATGTAGAAGACCTGCATGCGCTGCAGCTCGTCGATCACGGCCTTGGCCTCGGCTGTGGTCAGCTCACGCGGGTCGCGGCGACCGGACGAGGACAGGCAGTGGGCGCAGGAGAGGTTGCAGGCGTACGTGAGCTCCCACGTCAGGCAGATCGGTGAGTTGAGGCCGTACTGGAAGTGGTCGACCAGCTTCATGGTGGGAGCTCCTTAGCGCGGTTCGATCGTCCCGGAGGCGGCCAGTCCGGCCAGCGCCTTCAGGTAGGCGGGGCGCTGGGCCTCCTCGACGCCCGCCGCCTCGATCGCGGAGTGGACGTCCGGGTGGCTCTCCAGCCCCTTCACGACCTCCACCAGCGGGAGGGTCTTCAGGAAGGACAGCTTGCGGGTCCCGAAGTGGTAGACGAGCGCGCCGAACGGTTCCGGCCGCAGCGAGACCTGGGGGCTGCAGCGGTACGGAGCGGCGGGGTCGAACGTTCCGACCCCGGCCGCGTCCGCAGCGCGCTCGGGCGTCTTAGTAGACACCGCACATACCGTCGATGGAGACCTCCTCGACGAGGGTCTCCTCGACGACGGGGGCGTCCTCGATCTGCTCGGACTGCTCGATCGGAGCCATGGGTACCTCCAGGTGAGACGTCGGTGTCGGGCTCTTCGGACGATATTGGCACCCGGTGCCTAAAGCAAGGGTCGGCCCCCAACCCCCTCCGAGCGGAGAGGCCGGAGGGCATGCTGGGGCAGTGCACGATCCGCTCCTCCACCTGACCACGCCCGCCGAGTGGCGGGCCGCGTTGCGGCTCGGGGCGGTGGCCCCGCCCTCGCTCGCCGAGGTGGGGTTCGTGCACCTCTCCACCGCCGAGCAGGTCGCGCTGCCCGCGGACCGGCTCTTCGCCGGGCGGCAGGACCTGCTGCTGCTGGTGCTCGACCCCGATCGGCTCCCGGAGGTCCGCTGGGAGCCCGGGGTCCACGGCGACCCGGCCGCGATGCGCTTCCCGCACGCCTACGGCCCGGTCCCGACGGCCGCCGTCCTCGCCGTGCTCCCCTCCCCCCCGCGGC
>NZ_JACBXB010000611.1 GCF_013870575.1 Pseudonocardia pini | reverse complement strand
CGGGCTCGGCACGGGCAGCCCGGCGGGCGACGACGACCCGTCCCGGATCGGCACCTGCGGCAGCGGGATCAGCGGCAACGCCCCGTGGAACTGCCCCTCGGTCGCCGGTTCGCGGCCCTCCAGCCAGGGGTCGCGGTAGGCGTCCACCGCGGTCTGCATCCGCTCCTCCAGCCCGGCGACGACCCCGTCCCGGTCCTCGACCAGCAGCGCGCGGAGCTCCTCGACGCCCACGCGGGGCACGAAGTCGTACGTCCGCTCCAGCCAGCGCCCGTTCTCCCGGTAGTACTGCATGAAGACCCCGGTGAGCCGCAACGCCTCGTCCCGCCCGTCGACCGTGGCCAGCAGGTCGCCCTGTCGGATCGACGCGCCCGCCGCGCCGCCGACGAGGACGTCCCACCGGTCGTCTCCCACCGCGACGATCCCGATGTCCTTGCACAGCGCCTCGGAGCAGTTCCGCGGGCAGCCCGCCACCGCCAGCTTGAGCTTCGCCGGGCTCTCCAGGCCCTTGAACCGCTCCTCCATGTCGATCCCGAGCTGGGTGGAGTCGCCGAGCCCGTACCGGCAGAAGTCCGTGCCCACGCAGGTCTTCACGGTGCGCATCGACTTGCCGTAGGCGTACCCCGACGGCATGTCGAGGCTCTCCCACACCGCGGGCAGGTCCTCCTTCTTGACGCCGAGGAGGTCGATCCGCTGCCCGCCCGTCACCTTGATCATCGGGATGCCGAAGCGGTCCGCGGTGTCGGCGATCCGGCGCAGCTCGTCCGCCGTCGTGACGCCGCCGGACATCCGCGGGACCACGGAGAACGTGCCGTCCCGCTGGATGTTCGCGTGCACGCGGTCGTTGATGTACTTGGCGTCCCGCTCGTCGACGTACTCGCCCGCCCAGATCACCTTGAGCAGGGAGGCCAGCGCCATCTTGGACCCGGCGTCCTCCCCGGCGGGGGCCAGCGCGGCGAAGACCGACGACACCGAGCGGAGGCCCTGTGCGCGGATCGCCTCGGTCAGCGCGGGCTTGTCCAGCGGGATCGCGGGCACGTACCAGGAGGCGGAGTCGTCGACCGTCAGCGAGCCGCCGCCCTCCGACACCGCCCACTCCACGATCTGCGCGACCAGCGACTTGCAGGACCCGCAGCCCTTGCCCGCCCGGGTCGCGGCCATCACCCCGCCGACCGACGACTCGCCCGCCGCCACGGCCCCGCAGAGGTCGCCCTTGGACACGCCGTTGCAGTTGCAGACCTGCACCGAGTCGTCCATCTCGGCGGCGCCCTCGGCCTCGGTCGGCCCGGCCAGGCTGAACAGCAGCTCCACCCGCTCCTCGGGCAGCGGGAGGCCGCGGTCGAAGCTCTGGGTCAGGAAGGCGACCTTGTCCGTCTCGCCCAGCAGGGTCGCCCCCACCAGCCGACCGTCCCGGATGACCACGGACTTGTAGACGCCGCGGCGCGGCTCGGAGAACCGGACGAACTCGTCGTCGGGCCGCTCCGGGTTCTTGATCCCCATCTGCGCGACGTCGACGCCCGCCACCTTGAGCTTCGTCGCGTTCCGCGAGCCGTGGTAGGCGGCCTTGGGGTCCGCGCCGGTGAGGATGTCCGCGAGCACGCCCGCCTGCTCCCAGAGCGGCGCGACCAGGCCGTAGACCTCGCCGCGGTGCTGGCAACACTCGCCGACCACGAAGATGTCCGGGTCGTCCACGGAGCGCATCTGGTCGTCGACCACGATCGCCCGCTCCACGGTCAGCCCGGAGACGACGCCGAGGCCCACGTTGGGCCGGATGCCGGCGGTCACCACGACCATGTCCGTCTCGATCGTGGACCCGTCCTTGAGCACCACCCCCGCGACGGACCCGGTGGACCGGATCGCCGCAGGCCGCTGCCCGGTGTGGATGTGGAGGCCGACCTCGTTCTCCAGGACCCGGCGCAGGATCGCGCCCGCCTCCTCGTCGAGCTGCTGGCTCATCAGGACGGGGCCGCCCTGCACGACGTGCACGTCGAGCCCGTACTGCTTGAGCCCGTAGGCCGCCTCCAGCCCGAGCAGGCCGCCGCCGATCACGACCGCGGTCCGGTGGTCCCGGGCGTAGTCGATCATGGCGGTGGTGTCGTCGAGGGTCCGGAAGCCGAAGACGCCGGGGGTGAGGGTCCGGTCGTCCACCCACATGCCGTCCATGGGCGGGAAGAAGGTGCGGCTGCCCGTCGCGATGACCAGCTTGTCGTAGGCGAGGGTCTGCCCGTCGTCGGCGAAGACCTTGCGCGCGAACCGGTCGATCCGCACGACCCGGACGCCCGCGTTGAGCGTGATGGCGTTGTCGCGGTACCAGTCCATCGGGTTGAGGTAGATCTCGTCGGCGTCCTCGCCCGCCAGCACGTGGCTGAGCATGATCCGGTTGTAGTTGCCGTAGGGCTCGTCGCCGAACATCGTGATGTCGAAGCGCTCGGCACCACCGCGGGCGAGGATCTCCTCGACCGCACGGGCGCCCGCCATCCCGTTGCCGACGACGACGAGGTGCTCCTTCTCCGCCATCCTCAGACCTCCACCAGACCGAGGTCGACGACGACGGTGCCCGCGAGCCCCTCGCGCGCGGCGACGTGCAGCTCGAGGACGGTGTCCTCCTCGATGTCCTCGACCACCGCGAGCTGGACGTGGGTGCTCGCCCGGGCCCCGATCGGGAAGTAGCGCATCGGCGCGCCGTCTCGCACCAGCACCACCGTGACCAGCTCGTCGGTGGTGTTGCCGCCGCGGAAGTACAGCGGCTGGGAGACGACGCCCGCGGGCACGGTGTAGCTCAGGGCGTCCGCGAGCAGCACGGGCTTGTCGATCCCCGCGCCTTCGAAGGCGAAGATGCCCTGCAGGAAGGTGGGCTTGCTGATCATCCGGTGCTCTCCTCGTGGTGGTGGGCGGGGACCAGGTCCCCCGAGGCCCGCGCGACGGCGACCGCGCAGGCCTTGAACTCGGGCATCCGGGAGGTCGCGTCGAGCCGGTCGCTGGTCAGCGCGTTGACCCCGGGCCAGTGGAAGGGCACGAACACGGTGTCCGCGCGGATGGTGTCGGTGACCCGGATCCGCAGCTCCGCCGAGCCGCGCCGGGTGGTCAGCCGGACCGGCGCGCCGTCGGTGAGGCCCAGCAGCCGGGCGAGCCCGGGATGGACCTCGGCGTAGGGCTCGGGCTCCGCGGCGGCGAGCGTCGGGCTGCGCCGGGTCTGGCTGCCGGACTGGTAGTGCGTGCGGGACCGGCCGGTGGTGAGCACGAACGGGAACTCGTGGTCGGTCCGCTCGGTCACCCCGCGCGGGCCGACGGGGACGAAGCGGGCCAGCCCGTCCGGGTGCGCGAACCGCTCCGCGAACAGCCGCGGCGTGCCCGGGTGGTCCTCCGCGGGGCACGGCCAGAAGAGCTCCTCGCCCGCGTCGAGCCGCTCCCAGGAGATCCCCGCGTAGTCGGCGAGCCCGCCCGCCGAGGCGCGCCGC
>NZ_JACBXB010000610.1 GCF_013870575.1 Pseudonocardia pini | reverse complement strand
GCGGCCACGACGTCGCCGGAGGGCGGGACCCGGTAGAGCCAGGCGTCGGTGTACGTCCGCAGGGCGACGACGGTGCCGTCGGCGCTGGTCGCGCCCCCGGTCACGGTGAAGGAGCCGAGGCCACCGATCGGGCCGCCCTGGGTCTCCGACCGCGCGAACCCCACGGACCCGGCGCGCATCAGGACCGTCGGACCGGGCTCGGTGAGGGGCCCCGTGGGCCGGTAGACGCCCGCGACCCCGGACACCTCCTTGGTGACGACGACGGGCACGCCGTCCGCCCCGACCAGGACGGCCTCGGCGTCGTGCGGGCCGTCGGGATAGGTCAGCCGGTGCAGGCGGGGGTCGCCGCGCGGCGGCAGCACGAGCAGCGCCACGGTGTCCCGGCGCCGGTTGTTGTCGCCGGTGTCCGCGACCCAGAACGTGCCGTCGGGGGTGACGGCGAGGTCCTCGGCGTCGAACGGGTCCAGGTCGGCGGTGCGGGTCTCGACGATCGCGCAGTCCGCCGGGTCGAGCCGGTGCACCGAGACGCGCCTGCCGCCGTCGGCCATGGCCCAGATCTCGCCCGCGCGGACGGCGAGGCCGGAGAGCTCGGCCAACCGGGGTTCGGAGACGGTGCAGAGGTCCTCCGGCACCACGGGGGCCGCGGCGGCCGGGACTCCCACGAGCCCCAGCCCGACCACGGCCAGCGCGACACCGAGCCGCAGCACCCTCATCGTTCGGGCTGCTCAGCCCACCGCACTCTGCGCGGTACGGGGCTTCACGGCGGGCTCCGGCTCCGAGCCCGCCACCACGAACGGCACCGCGACGACCGCGAGCTCCGGGCCCACCCGGACGTGGAGCCGCGTCCCTTCGGGCACGTGCTCGGAGGAGAGCACCTCGCCCTCCGAGTGCAGCCGGGCGACCAGGCCGCCCTCGGTGTACGGGACGAGCAGCTCCAGGTCGACCTCCGGCCGCGGGAGCCTTTCGGCGATGACCGAACGCAGCTTCGCGATGCCGTCGCCGCGGTGGGCCGACACGAACACCGCCTCGGGCAGCAGGTGCCGCAGCCGGGCCAGCGCGAGATCGCCCGCCGCGTCCGTCTTGTTGACCACGAGCAGCTCGGGCGGCATGGTCCCGCCCTGCTCCTCGCCGATCTCGACCAGCACCTTGCGCACCGCCGCGATCTGGTCCTCGGGCAGCGGGTCCGACGCGTCGACCACGTGGACCAGCAGGTCCGCCTGGCCCGCCTCCTCCAGCGTCGACCGGAACGCCTCGACGAGCTGGTGCGGCAGGTGCCGCACGAACCCGACGGTGTCGGTCAGCGTGTAGGCCCGCCCGTCGGGCGTCTCCGCCTTGCGGGTGGTGGGGTCCAGGGTGGCGAACAAGGCGTCGTGCACCATGACACCGGCCCCGGTCAGGGCGTTGAGCAGCGAGGACTTGCCCGCGTTCGTGTAGCCGACGATCGCGACGCTGGGTACCTCGTGCCGCCGCCGGTTGCCGCGCTGGGTGTCCCGCACCTTGCTCATCGCGCTGATCTCGCGGCGCAGCTTGGACATGCGGTGCCGGATCCGGCGCCGGTCCAGCTCGATCTTCGTCTCACCGGGGCCACGGCCACCGATGCCGACACCGCCGGCGGCCCGACCACCGACCTGCCGGGACAGCGCCTCACCCCAGCCGCGCAGCCGCGGGAGGAGGTACGACAGCTGGGCCAGCTCGACCTGCGCCTTGCCGTCCCGCGAGCGGGCGTGCTGGGCGAAGATGTCCAGGATCAGGGCGGTCCGGTCGATCACCTTGACCTTGAGCCGCTCCTCCAGCTGACGCAGCTGGCCGGGCGAGAGCTCGCCGTCGCAGATCACGGTGTCCGCGCCCGCGGACTCGACCGCGTGGTGCAGCTCGTCCACCTTGCCGGAACCGATGAAGGTCGCCGGGTCCGGCTTCTGGCGCCGTTGGACCAGGCCGTCCATCACCTGGGAGCCCGCGGTCTCGGCGAGCCGGGCGAGCTCGACCATCGACTGGTTGGCCTGCTCGGACGTGCCCTCGGTCCAGACCCCGACCAGCACGACCCGTTCGAGCCGCAGCTGCCGGTACTCGACCTCGGTGACGTCCGCGAGCTCGGTGGAGAGTCCGGCGACCCTCCGGAGCGAGGACCGTTCCTCCAGCTCCATCTCGCCCACCGAGGGATCGTGGCGGGCGGGGTCACGGGGGTCGTACGTCAGGGGGGTCTCAGTCATCGTGCTCCCGAGTGTCCCACGGAACGGGCGGCTTGTCCGAGGGATTCCCACCAGCCCCGGTCGAGCTCGCCGTGCGCGACCAGCACCGCGGGACCGTGCAGGACCGTGGACGCCCCGCCCTCGCGGATCGTGACCTCGAGCCGTCCGCCCGGCGTGTCGACGGGCAGCCGCCCCTCGGTGCGCCCGGCCGACCGCAGCGAGGCCAGGACCGCCGCGACCGTGCCGGTGCCGCAGGACCGGGTCTCCCCCACCCCGCGCTCGTGCACGCGCATCGCGACCGGCGCGTCCCCCTCGGCCGGGGCGACGAACTCGACGTTCGCCCCCTGGGGGAACAACGCCTCGTCCCGCTCCGGGCGCTCGGTGAGGTCCAGCCCGGCGATGTCCGCCGTGGTCACGCAGGCCAGGTGCGGGTTCCCGACGTCCACCGCGATCCCCGGGAACTCGCGGCCGCCGAGCCGCGCCACGGACTCCGCACCGAGCACCGCGGGCCCCATCTCGACCGAGACCCGGTCCCCCTCGAACGTGACGCCCTTCGCGCCCGCCCGCGTGCCGACCTCGCCGCCGAGCCAGCCGCCGAGCTGCAGGTACCGGGCGAACACGCGCACGCCGTTGCCGCACATCTCGGCGATCGACCCGTCCGCGTTGCGGTAGTCCATGAACCACTCGGGCCCCTCGCGGCCCAGCGCCGCCGAACGGACCACGCGCAGCACCCCGTCCGCCCCGAGCCCACGCCGCCGGTCGCACAGCGCGGCGACCCGCTCCGCCGTCAGGTCCAGGGCGGCCTCGGGGTCCGGCAGCACGACGAAGTCGTTCTCCGTGCCGTGGCCCTTCGCGAAGGGGATGCCGTCACTCACGAGACCAGCCTACGAGCCGCCGCCGACAGTTCCGGGTCGGCGCCGTCGAGCCAGTGGATGCGGGGGTCGCGGCGGAACCACGAACGCTGGCGCCGGACGAACCGGCGGGTGGCGCGGACGGTCTCCTCGGCGGCCGTCGCCAGGTCGTACTCGCCGTCGAGAGCGGCGACGACCTGCTGGTAGCCGAGGGCCCGCGCGGCGGTCCGCCCCTCCCGCAGGCCCTGCTCCAGCAGTCCGCGGGTCTCCTCGACCAGGCCCTGCCCGAACATCAGGTCGACGCGGCAGGCCACCCGGTCGTCGAGCTCGGCGGTGTCGCGGTCCACGCCGAGGAGCACGGCGTCGTAGCGCGGGGTGCGCTGCCCGGGCAGGGTCGCGCGGAAGGGCCTGCCGGTCA
>NZ_JACBXB010000060.1 GCF_013870575.1 Pseudonocardia pini | reverse complement strand
CGGTACTGCCGGGGCAGGCTCGGGCACCGCGCCCCCGGGATCTCGACACCCGAGGACGTGGCACAGGACGTGGTGATCGCGGTCTGCACCGCGCTGCCGCGCTACCGCGACCTGGAGACCCCGTTCATGGCCTTCGCCTACGGGATCGCCAAGAACAAGGTCGCCGACGCGTACCGGGCGGCCGCGCGGGACCGGTCCGACCCGTCCGACGAGGTCCCCGACTCCACGGACGTCAGCGCGGGACCCGAGCAGTCCGCCGTGGGGTCCTCGCAGATGAGCGAGCTGATGGGGCTGGTCGACCGGCTCCCGCCGCAGCAGCGGGACATCGTGGTGCTGCGGGTGCTGGGCGGGCTGAGCGCCGAGGAGACGGCCGCGACGGTCGGGTCGACGCCGGGTGCCGTACGGGTGGCCCAGCACCGGGCCCTCGCGAAGCTGCGGGCCTGGCTCGGCGAGGGCGAGCGGGAGTGACCGGCCCGAGGAGGGACGGGCCGGTCACTCCCGCTCGACGCGGCGGACCCCCACACCCTCCCGCCAGAACTCCACGACCAGCCGGTCCGCCGCGGCGTTCAGCGCGGTCACGACCACCTCGGTGACGTCGGCGCGGAACGAGTCGCCGTCCACGGGACCGTCGAGCGGCCCGGTGCTCACCGCCCGGCCCGCGATCTTGGCGTCCCCCGCCCAGTCCGCGGGGGCGTCCTCGGGCGGGTCGTACGCGGCGCTGTGCAGCGCGAACCGGGGATCGCGGAGGAGGTCGGCGCCCTTGCGGGCGCCCGGCATCGAGCCGAACACCAGCTCGCCCTCCTCGACCTGCGCCTCGATGCCCGAGATCCGCGGGGAGCCGTCCGCCCGCAGGGTCGCGATGGTCTTGTGCTTGTGCGCGTCGAGGAGCCGCCGGGCCCGCGCCGCCAGCGCGGGGGCCTGCTCCTCGACCTCCTTCCAGGACGCCATGGCGCACAGCATGCCCCGAGTCCCTGACAGCGGGCGTCAGGGGAAACAGAACGGCGCCGCGGACCCGGAGGTCCGCGGCGCCGCTCCGGCCGGATGGAGGGGGTGATCCGGCCGTGCCTCTACTCGGAGCGCAGGTAGCTCAGCAGGCGGAGGATCTCGATGTAGAGCCAGACCAGGGTGGTCATCAGACCGAAGGCGATGTACCAGGCGAACTTCGCCGGTGCGTTGTCCCTGACGGCCCGGTCGGCCATGTCGAAGTCCAGCATCAGGCTGAACGCGGCCACGCCGATGCAGACGATGCTGAACAGGTAGGCCAGCGGCGACCCGTCCCGCAGGCCGAGCCCACCGGTGGTGAAGAACGACACCACGAGGTTGGCCAGCATCAGGACGGCGACGCCGATGGACGCACCGATCAGCCACTTCGTGAACTTCGGGGTGACCTTGACCGCGCCGGTCTTGTAGACGATCAGCATCCCGATGAACACGCCGAACGTGCCGACGATGGCCTGGAAGCCGATGCCCTGGAAGTTGGTGCCGGAGAACTCCAGCGCCCCGGTGAGCGCGCCGAGCGCGACACCCATGGCCGCCGAGTACAGCAGCACCAGCACCGGGCTGGTGGACTGCTTGAAGATCACGATCAGCGACACCACGAAGCCGACGATGATCGCGGGCAGGGCCAGGGCGTAGAGCCCGGACCAGGCCGTGAGGATGCCGGCGACGAGTGCCGTGCCACCGGTGATCGCGGTCTTGATCACGACGTCGTCGTGCGTCAGCGCGCGCTCGCCCGAACCCGCACGGCCGAACCCGGCCTGCGATGCCTGGGCGTCCGCGTAGGCGGCGCCGCCGCCCATCATGCCGCCGCCCTGGCGGTCGAACGTGGCGTAGCCGCCCTGCCCACTGGGCAGCTTGCGGAACGCCGGGTTACTACTGGTGCGCACCGGGTCCTCCTCGTCGCGTGTCTCGTCGCGCTATCGGGTTCAACGCGGCCGGTCCCGGCTTGGTTCCCACTCCGGGTAAAACCGACTTTACCGACACGGGCGCCCGCAGGCGATCACCCTCGACTCAGGCCGCGTTGCGCGGCGGCTCCTCCAGTGGTACTCCGGCCGCCTCCAGCGCCGCCTCGGCCTGCAGCCGCGCGAACGGGCGCTCCCGCTCCGGCAGCTCGCAGGGCCGCGGCCGGTCGACGCCGACGGCACGGCACACGTCCGCGAGCACGTCGTCGTAGGCGGCGAGGAGGGCGACCCGGCGGACGTGGGTGGTGGGCGCGTTGCGTCGGACCTCGCGACGGAGCCGGTGCAGGTCCGCGACCAGCCGCTCGTAGGGCCTGCCCTGCGGGGCCGGCGGGCGACGTCTGCTCACGAGCCGCTCGGGCAGGTCCAGGAGCAGGGGGCCGAGCCGCACCACGGCCCAGAGGAAGAGGGTGGGTGCGGCGACGATGGCGGCGTACTGCAGAACGCCCGACCAGACGTCCGACACCCGGCGAGGATACCGAGATCCCCAGGTCAGAGGGGATCTTCGCGCGGTAGGGTGCGACCGGTGTCGATCCCCCGCCGCGTCCGCCCCGCCGCCTACGTCGTCTGTCTGAGCGAGGGGCGGGTGCTGCTGGCCCGCTGGACCGGGCCCCGCGGGCCGGAGTGGACGCTGCCCGGCGGCGGCCTGGACCACGGCGAGGACCCCCGCGCGGCCGCGGTACGCGAGGTCGAGGAGGAGACCGGGTACACCGTCGAGCTGGACCGCCTGCTCACCGTCGACTCGGTCCACTTCCCCGATGCCCGGTGGGGCGACGGCGAGGTGGTGGACCTGCAGGGCATCCGCATCGTCTACGCGGGCCACGTGACCGGCGGCTGGCTGCGCCACGAGATCGGCGGCAGCACGGACAGGGCGGGCTGGTTCGACCTGGCCGAGGTCCGGGACCTGCCGCAGGTCCCGCTCGTCGGGCTCGGGCTGGCGGCCGCGCAGGCCACGGACCCCGCGGCGGCGGCCGCCCGGTTACCGTAGGCGCCCCGACGACCCCGGAGGTGTGCCCGTGTGGGCCTTCTTCTCCAAGCGCCTGCGACTGTGGCTGGTCCTGGCGGTGGCCGTGCCGATCGGCGGTTGGCTGATGGGCAGGCTGGCGGACCTGATCGAGCGCCGGAGGGGCCCGAACACGGTGAGCCGGACGTTGCACCAGGCCCGCGGCTGGCTGCAGCGGCGCTCCCGCGGCCCGCTCGCCGCCCGCACCACCGAGAAGGACCGCCCGGCCCGCTGAGCCCCGGACGAGAAAGGGTGCCGCGGCCAATGGCCGCGGCACCCGGCAGCGCGTGTCCGCTCCCCAGCGACACGCGGTGTACCCGTTACCTCGTGAGGTGAGGGATCCTCGTTACCCATACCTCATCCGCGATCACCATAAGTCAGCAGAACTGATGAAGATCAGCGTTGGAAGTCCGGGGTGGCGTCCCGCACGGCGTCGGCGCGGCCCTTCGGCTCCTCCCAGTCCTCCTGCCGTCCGAGCGCGGTGAGGTCCAGGAAGGCGTAGGATCCCCCGGTCCATTCGGCCCCCCGCGCGTACTGCGAGTAGGTGTGGAAGACTCGGCCGTCGACCTGCAGGAAGCAGGACAGGCCCGGCATCTCCCCCGCGATGTCGACCGGGCGGAAGTTGTACTCGGTCGGCGCCACCGCGGGATCCAGCGTCACGTGGAAGTCGTAGTTGAAGGCGCTGCCGAACGAGGAGTACCAGGGGAAGGTCCAGCCCTTCTTCGCCTTGTACCGCTCGATCGTCGGCAGCGGCGCCCGCGAGACGTACGCCAGCGTCACGTCCCGCACGGCGAGGTGGTCCCGCAGCCCGTCGCTCATCTCCTCCGCGCCTGCGGTGCAGCTCGGGCAGCCGTCCTCCCACTCCGGGTCGAACATGAAGTGCCCGACGATCAGCTGGCGGCGCCCCTCGAACAGGTCGAGCAGCCCGACCGCGCCGTCGTCGAAGCGGTAGTCCTCGTCGATCTCCACCATCGGCAGCCTGCGGCGGTCCGCGCTCAGCGCGTCCCGGGCCCGGGTGAGCTCCTTCTCCCGCTCCAGCAGGGCCGTGCGCTCGGCTGTCCACTCCTCGCGGGACACGATCTCCGGCAGGGTCATCGCTCCTCCTCGAATCGGTTCGGCGACAGGGTCGACCCTGCCGGCGGCGCACACTCATCGCTCGGCGTGAGATGTCGGGATTGCCGCGCGGACCCGGCGAGGCCAGGGTGGAGTGCGTGAACGCCGACGTCATCGTCGTGGGGGCGGGCCTCGCGGGCCTGGTCGCCACCGCCGAGCTCGCCTCCGCCGGACGCCGGGTCGTCCTGGTGGACCAGGAACCCGAGTCGAACCTGGGCGGGCAGGCGTGGTGGTCCTTCGGCGGGCTGTTCCTCGTCGACTCGCCCGAGCAGCGGCGGATGGGGATCAAGGACTCCGTCGACCTCGCGTTGCAGGACTGGTTGGGGAGCGCGGAGTTCGACCGCGGCGTGGACGACCCTGCGGGCGAGGACTTCTGGGCCCGCCAGTGGGCCACGGCGTACGTCCACTTCGCCTCCGGCGAGAAGCGGGCGTGGCTGCACGGCATGGGCGTGCGCTGGTTCCCGCTCGTCGGCTGGGCCGAGCGCGGCGGGTACCTCGCCGACGGACACGGCAACTCGGTCCCCCGCTTCCACGTCACCTGGGGCACCGGCACCGGGCTCGTCGTGCCGTTCGCCGAGAAGGTGCGCGACGGGGTGCGGGCCGGGCTGGTCGAGCTGCGCCCCCGCCACCGCGTCGACGCCCTGACCAGCACGGACGGGGTGATCACCGGGGTGTCCGGGGCGGTGCTCGAGCCGTCGGACGCCGCCCGCGGGGTGCCGACCTCGCGCACGGAGGTGGGGAGCTTCGAGCTCACCGCGCAGGCCGTGATCGTGACGTCCGGGGGGATCGGGGCGAACCTCGACCTCGTCCGGGCGAACTGGCCCGCCCGGCTCGGCGAGCCCCCGACGGACATGGTCACCGGCGTGCCCGCGTACGTCGACGGGCGGATGCTCGCGATCGCGGAGAACGCGGGCGCGCGGCTGGTGAACCGGGACCGCATGTGGCACTACGTCGAGGGCATCCGCAACCACTCCCCCGTGTGGGCGGGGCACGGGATCCGCATCCTGCCGGGCCCGTCGTCGATCTGGCTCGACGCGACCGGGCGCAGGCTGCCCGCCCCGTACTTCCCGGGGTTCGACACCCTGGGCACCCTCGCGCACCTGCGGCGGACCGGGCACGACCACTCGTGGTTCGTGCTCACGCAGAAGATCATCGAGAAGGAGTTCGCGCTCTCCGGCTCGGAGCAGAACCCCGACCTGACCGGCAAGGACGTCCGCGCGACGCTCGGGCGTGTGCGCCCCGGCGCGCCCGCCCCGGTGCGGGCCTTCATGGAGCGCGGCGCGGACTTCGTGGTCGCGGACACGGTCGCCGAGCTCGTGGCGGGGATGAACAAGCTGACCCCGGAACCCCTGCTCGACGCCGCGGAGATCGAGCGCCAGATCGTGGCGCGCGACCGCGAGCTGACCAACCCGTACGTCAAGGACCTGCAGGTCATGGCGATCCACAACGCCCGGCGCTACCGCGGGGACCGGCTCGCCCGCACGGCCGCCCCGCACCGCATCCTCGACCCGAAGGCCGGCCCGTTGGTCGGCGTGCAGCTGCGCGTGCTGACCCGCAAGACCCTCGGCGGCCTGCTGACCGACCTGTCCGGGCAGGTCCGCGGCCCGGACGGGGCCGCGGTGCCGGGCCTGTACGCGGCGGGTGAGGTCGCCGGGTTCGGCGGCGGCGGGGTGCACGGCTACCGGTCGCTGGAGGGCACGTTCCTCGGCGGCTGTCTGTTCGGCGGGCGGCAGGCGGGACGGGCGGCGGCGCAGGCGACGGCGTGAGCGTTGCCTTGGTGGGCAGCGCCCTGATTACAGTGTTGCAATGCCTGACCCGACGCTGCACGAATGGGCCGGTGGCGACCGCGCGTTCCGCCGGCTGATCGACGCCTTCTACGACCGCGTCGAGCAGGACGACCTGCTGGGCCCGCTCTTCCCCGGCGGGGTCTCCGAGAAGCACCGCGACCACGTCACGACCTGGTGGATCGAGGTGTTCGGCGGCGCCCCGGGCTACACCGACCGGCACGGCGGGTACGAGACCATGCTGGCCCACCACCGCGACCTGGGCCTCACCGGCGAGCAGCGCTTCCGGTTCGCCTCGTTGATGAGCCTGGCCGCGGACGACGCCGGGCTTCCCGCCGATCCCGAGTTCCGCGCCGCCTTCGTCGGCTACGTGGAGTGGGGCACGCGGCTGGCGGTGGCGAACTCGCAGCCCGGCGCCGACGTCGTCGAGCAGGCGCCGGTCCCGCGCTGGGGCTGGGGTGTGGCCCCGCCCTACCAGCCCTGACCACCCGGACGGGTGGTCGCGATCGTCACGCCGTTTCCGATCCGGCGCAGTGGGGTAGCCGAAACGTGATCGGAGCCGATCAGACTCGTCCTCGGCACCGCACCCGGAGGTCCGGTGCCGTACGACGATCTGGGGACCCACCTCGCGCGCGGAACTGGGGAGCGACGCGCGCACCTCCGGAGGTGTCCGCGGCCCGGCCGACCTCGACGGCGGTCGGGCCGCATCTCCCCCACCGATGACTTCGGGCCCGCGCTCCGGTCCACCTTGCATGGACACCGAGATCCGGGAACTGGTGGAGCGTTGGGCGGCGGCGATCCGCACCGGCGACCTCGAGACCGTCGTCGCCGACCACGCGGACGACATCGTGATGTTCGACGTCCCGCCGCCGCAGGACGGCGTGCGTGGGATCGCGGCGTATCGGGAGACCTGGCCTCCCTTCTTCGAGTTCCTGGCCTCCGGCGGGTCGTTCGACATCCTGGAGCTGCAGGTCACGGCGGGTACCGACGTCGCGTACGCGTTCGCCCTGCTGCGCTGCGGCTCCGCGGAGGAGCGGGAGCGCAGGCCGGATCAGCGGCTCCGCCTCACCCTCGGCCTACGCCGGGAGGGCGGGCGCTGGGTGGTCGCGCACGAGCACCACTCGTTCCCCGTGGACTGATCCTCGTGCCAGGGTGACCCGGTCGAGAGACGAGGAGACGACGATGTCCTACGGGGACTTCCAGCTGGAGATCTACCTAGCGGGCACCCGGGGGCTGCTGCCGCGCTTCCCGGTGGACTTCGCGGGCCTGGAGCGGCGCGCCGCGGAGGCGCTGCCGCCCTGGGTGCTGTCCTACGTCGCCGGTGGTGCGGGCGACGAACACACCCAGCGCGCCAACGTGACCGCGTTCGAGCGCTGGGGGCTGGTCCCGCGGATGATGCGGGACACGACCACCCGGGACCTGTCGACGAGCCTGTTCGGCCTCGACCTGCCGCACCCGCTGTTCCTCTGCCCGATCGGCGTGCTGGGCATCTGCTCGCAGGACCTGCACGGCGATCTCGCGACCGCGCGCGCCGCCGCCCGCACCGGCGTCCCGATGATCGCCTCGACGCTGTCGCAGGACCCGCTCGAGGAGGTCGCGAAGGCCCTCGGCGACACCCCGGGGCTCTTCCAGCTCTACACGCCGAACGACCGGGACCTGGCCGTCAGCCTGATCCAGCGGGCCGAACGGGCCGGGTTCCGCGCCCTCGTCGTCACGCTCGACACGTGGGTCACCGGCTGGCGCCCGCGGGACCTGAACACCGCCAACTTCCCCCAGCTGCGTGGCTACTGCCTCGCGAACTACACCTCCGACGAGGTGTTCCGCGCGCGCCTGAAGAGCTCGGATCCCGCAGAGGTGGTGGGACTGTTCGCGCAGGTCTTCGGGCATCCCGTGACCTGGGACGACCTGGTGTGGATGCGCGAGGCGACGAGCCTGCCGATCGTCCTCAAGGGACTGAGCCATCCCGAGGACGTCCGGCGGGCCAAGGACCTCGGCGTCGACGGGATCTACTGCTCCAACCACGGCGGCCGACAGGCCAACGGCGGCGTCCCGGCCCTGCAGACCCTGCCCGGCGTCGTCGAGGCGGCCGGGGACACCCCGGTGCTGTTCGACTCCGGGGTGCGCAGCGGCACCGACGTCGTGAAGGCCCTGGCCCTCGGCGCCACGGCGGTCGGCTCCGGACGCCCGCACGCCTACGCCCTCGCCGTCGGCGGGGAGGACGGGGTGGTGCACCACCTGCGATCGTTCCTCGCCGAGGCGGACCTGCTCATGGCCGTCGACGGCTATCCCTCGCTCGCCGCGTTGCGCGCGGCGGGCCTGCAGAAGGTGGACTGAATGGCACGACTGCTCTACTCCGCGACCATGTCGCTCGACGGGTTCATCGCAGGCCCCGGCGGGGACATGTCCTGGCTGTCGCCGCACGTCGGCGGCCCGAATCCGACGGCCGACCGGTTGCTCGCGCAGGTGGGCGCGATCCTCGCGGGGAACCGGACCTTCGGCGGGGACGACCCCAACGCCGGGACGGACGCCGAGGGCGCGTTCGGTGGGCAGTACTCCGGACCCGCGGTGGTGCTCACGCACCGCCCGCCCGAGCAGCCGGTGAAGGGCGTCGAGTTCACCGACGACCTCCGCACCGCGATCGCCTTGTCCCGGGAGGCCGCGGGCGAGAGGTACGTGAACGTGCTCGGCGCCGACGTCGCGCGGCAGTGTCAGGAGATCGGCGAGCTGGACGAGATCCTGGTGTTCGTCGCCCCGGTCCTGCTCGGGGACGGCACCCGGCTCTTCGCGGTCCCGGGCGGCAGGCAGGTCGACCTGACCCCGCTGCCGGGCGAGTCCGCGCTGTGGTTCCGGATCACCTGAGGGTCACTCGCGGAACGCGAGCCCCCGTCTCGTCAGCTCCTCGCCCAAGATCCGGACCGCCTTCGGCCCCACGCCGTGGATCGCGAGCAGCTCCTTCGCCGTGGCGGCGGTGAGGTCCTCGTAGGTCGTGTAGCCGTGGACGGCCAGCTCGCGGCGGGCGGGCCTGCCCGCGGCGGGGGTGAGCTGCGAGCGCTCCAGGGGGTCCTCCGTCATCCGCCGGAGTCTGCCGGGTCCCGCGTCGCCCGTCCACGACATTTCGGACACCGCTACCCTGGCCGCGTGGGCGGTGTGGCGGGAGTGGTCGCCGTCGTCGTCCTGTTCGCGTGCGTCCTGAGCGGGCTGGCCTGGGCCGCGCGGCGTCTACGCAGGCGGGGTGGCGGCGGGTCGCTCATGAACCCGTTCGACGAGATCTGGCACCCCGTCGCCCACCAGGCGCGCATCGAGGCCGAGGCGGCCGACGAACGCCCCGCGCCCAGCCCGCTGCCCGGTGACCGCCTTGTCCGAGGCCCCCTGCCGGAACGCGACACCGGGACCCCTCCTCAGGGGTAGAGTCGGTCCACAGAGTTCCTCCTGCACCTCGGCGGTCTGCCGGCGTCGTCCTCTGCGAACTCTGACACCGGGCGTCTCGCCCGGGACGGGAAGCACCGACATGGCTGCACCCCTCGCACCCCTCGCATCGTCACCCACCCGCGACGAGCCGCGCCTGTCGGTCTCTTCTGCCGGCTCGGTCCTCAGCGGCCAGGTCGACGGCGCGTGGTGGCCGCACTCCCGCGACCTCGCCGTCGAGCTCGGCGCCCTCCTCCCGCTCATGGTCGAGCGCCTCGGCCCGGTCGAGCGCGTGAGCTACAAGCTCGAGGAGTGGGACCCGGTGGCCCGCAAGGTGGACATCGACGGCGTCCGCATGCGGTTGGCCGGTTTCCACTCCACGACCCCGCACACCGTGGAGGTGGTCGCCGAGCAGCACCGCGTCACGCTGCTCGTGATCCCGCCCGACACGACCCCCGCCCTCGCCGCCTCCGCGCTGGAGACCGCGGGGACGGACGGCGACGCGACCAGCATCGCCGATCTCCTCAGCACCGCACCCTCAGAGAGGCCCACACCATGACCACGACCCTCGCGACCGATCTCCGCCAGACCCCCTACGAGCGCCGCGTGGAGCTCGTCACCGAGGTCGTGACCGCGAACTCGACGATCAAGGAGAGCGCCGCGGTCGCGCTCGCCGTCCAGATCCTGAGCGCGCTGGACCACATCCCGGAGCGGGTGCGTTAGAGGAGCGTCTCGAGCCGAGCGGCCGTCTCCCGGAAGCGGCTGACCGGCACCAGGTGGACGCCCGCGAAGGCCTCGGTCTCGCGCAGTGCCAGGACCAGCTCGCACGCCGCCTCGACCCCGGCGGACGGGCTGGTCGCCACCCGCTCCACCACGTCGTCGGGGATCTCGATGTCCGGGATGGACACCCGCAGGCGGGCCGCCATCGCCGCGCTCGCCAGGACCATGACGCCCGCATAGACGGGCTGGTCCGTCGGGTTGGCGTCCCGCCAGCGCAGGAAGGTCTCCACGGAGTAGCCGACCTGGCAGAACACGAAGTCCGCCGTCCGCTTCCAGGCCGCCGGCCGACGGCGATGCCCTGCGGTCACCCCGAGGGTGAACGGCGCGGTGCCCGCGAAAGCCGGTGTGGCGGTGGCGGCCCGGGCCTCCTCGATCATCGTCCGGACGCTCAGCTCGCTGGTCCGGCCCCCGACCCGGGGCTCGTCGCCGTGGACGAAGAGGAACTGGTCGACCCCGTAGGCCGCGGCGGTCAGCAGGTCCCGCCGGAACCCGAGCAGGTTCCGGTCCCGCGAGTTCACGCAGGCGATGCTGCGCCCGCCCATGGCCTGCACCTCGTTGGCGACCGCGATGCTCGACACCGTCGCGCGGCCGATGTGGTTGTCCGGGATGAGGAACGCGTCCGCCACCGGGGTGAGGACGCCGATCTGGTGGCGGGCGTGCGTGAGATCGGGCCGGGTCGGCGGCTCGATCTCACAGATCACCCGGAACCCGTCAGCGCTCATGCCCCGACGATAAGTGTGGCCCCGACCGCCCCTGCCCGACGGGTGGCTCGGGTCGCGCCTGGAGGCGACGCCCACCGACCCGGCGACCCCCGTGAGCGCCCCGCGTCACCTGCGGGCCTCGGCGGTCTGCTGCTCCCGGTCCGCGCGCAGCAGCACACACACCGCGTGCGGTGCGTCGTCCCGCTCGCCGGCGAGCCCCTGGACCACTCCGCGGCTGCGGATCTCGCCCGCCTCGCGCATGCCGATGCGTTCCATGACGGCGCGGGACCGCACGTTGTGCCGGACCGTGCAGGACACGACGGCCTGGGCGCCGAGGACGTCGAAGGCGAAGGCCAGGCCGGCGCGGCCGATCTCGGCCGCATAGCCGCGTCCCCGGAACCCGCCCCGGAGTGCCCACCCGATCTCGAGCCAGTGCGCGTGCGCCGTGAACGGACGGCGGCTCGGGTGCGCTGCCCGCACCCATGGTTCCACCGGGAGGAACGGGTAGACCTGCGCCCAGTCGTCGTCGAGCGGGGTGCGGGACAGGCCGCCGCGGCCCACGACCTCGCCGCTCCCGCGGTCGTACGCGATCCACTTGTGGACGCCGTGGAGCCGCCACGAGTCGCCCATGGCCCCGGCCTGCCGCTGGACCTGGTCGAGGCTGGGCCGCGCGCTCCCGTACCAGGGCCACACGTCGTCGTCGCGGTGCACGAGCCCCAGGTCGGCCGCGGTGTCGGGGCCGACCGGCTCGAGCCGCAATCGCGGGGTCGACAGGCGCAACAGTGTTCCCTGGAGATGCTCGGGTGACCCGGTCGGTGTCCGGCAGGCCGCCGGCACATGCAGCGGTGGGGCGGTGCTGGACCTTAGCCTGGGTCGATGGCGGTCACGAGGATGGATCACGTCGGCGTCGTCGTCGAGGACCTCGAGGCGGCGACCGCGTTCTTCGTGGCGCTCGGCATGGAGGTCGAGGGCAGCGGGCCGGTCGAGGGGCAGTGGGTGGACACCGTCGTCGGGCTCGACGGGGTCCGGGTCGACGTCGCGATGGTGCGGGTGCCGGGTGGCCACGGCAAGCTCGAGCTGACGAGGTTCCACCACCCGCTCGCGACCGGCTCCGAGCCGGACGCACCCGCGAACCGGCTGGGCCTGCGCCGCCTCATGTTCGCCGTCGACGACATCGACGAGGTCGTCGCCGGGCTGCGTGCCCGTGGCTTCGATCTCGTCGGCGACATCGCGCAGTTCGAGGACGTGTACCGGCTCTGCTACGTGCGCGGGCCCGAGGGCATCATCGTCGCGCTGGCCGAGGAGCTCGGCTGACGGGCTGCCGCAGGATGGTCCGCAGCCTCGCGGGCTCGACCCGCCGCGGGTCGCTGAGGTAGATCTCGTGGTGCTTGCCGCGCAGGGTGAGACCCTGCCCCGGGATGACCTCCTCGTGGATGTGCCGCAACAGGTCCGCCTCGTCGTCGTAGGAGCCGATGTGGAGGGCCTGCACGCACCGGCCCTCGGACAGGGTCTCCAGCCGGACGTCGGCCACCCGCTCGGGCGGTGTCCTGAGGGCGAGCCGGGCGGCGTCGACCATCTCGGCGGTGGTCCAGTCCGGGACCATGATCATGAGAGTCCAGTCCCACCGGGACTTATCGCGCTCGGCGGTGAAGGCGCGCATGTCCTCGGCCCACCAGAGCCCCTCCAGCGGCATCACGACGTAGTCGCGCCCGAGCTCCTTCCTGCTCGCGAACTTGAGCGCGTAGGCCAGCGGGTAGAGCGCGGAGATCGCAGCGTCGCGGACTGAGGTGTTCGGGTCGCCGTGGCCGTCGATCATCAGGTACTGCAGGTCCGGCACGTCCACGACCTGCGGCGAGTCCCGCTTCGCCGTGTAGCACGCCAGCTCCCGCTTGAAGTCGACCTTGGACGCCACGGGCCCTCCACGCACGATCGGACGGTCGCCGCCAGGATCGCACGCCCGCTGACGCCGCGGACGCCCCGACCGAGTCGTCCGGAACCCCCGACACCCTCCCGGACGTCGGGCGTCGCGCCGACCCTGGCTTCGGGCCGAACCACGGCCCGCTGATCTAGGTTCGTGCCGGTTCGGCGGCCTCGAACCGCGTGACCGGAGGAGTCGATGCTGGGATGACGGCAGGACGACCGATGCCCACACAGGACGACGTGCTCGGCTATTTCCGCACGCTGTCGAACTGGGGGCGGTGGGGCGCGGACGACGAGCTCGGCACCCTGAACCACGTCACCGACGCGGTCCGGCTGGCGGCGGCGCGGGCCGTGCGCCACGGCAGGAGCGTGTCGTGTGCGTGGGAGGTCGCCGTGCCGGAGGAGATGGAGCGGTCGACGACATCGTGTCCCTGCGCCGCCGACATGCCGGGCGCCGAGCACATGCCTGCCGCCTTCCACGCCGACCGGCGCTGGGGCTTCTCCCACGAGCGGCTCGGCATCCTGTTCCACGGCAACACGATCACCCACCTCGACTCGCCGTGCCACCTCTTCTGGGACGGCGAGATGTACAACGGGCGCCCGCACTCGCTCGTCGACCCCGCGACCGGATCGGCGTGGGCGGCCGTCACGGCGGCGGCGGACGG
>NZ_JACBXB010000609.1 GCF_013870575.1 Pseudonocardia pini | reverse complement strand
CGCGACGGCCTCGGGAGACGGCACGTTCGCCCAGCTCAGCGGGTCGCCGAACGGCCGTCGACCGAGGCTCGCCGCTGACCCTCCGAACCAGCGAGGTCAGGCCGCGGCACCCCATGCCTCGGCGAGCAGCTCGTAGCTGCGGACCCGGTCCCGGTGCTCGGTGGTGATCGTGGTGACCAGCAGCTCGTCCGCCCCGGTGACCCGCGCCAGCGTCGCCAGCTGCGTCGCCACGGTGGCCGGGGAGCCCACGAACTGGGTGTCCACCCGGTCGGCGACCGCGGCGCGTTCCGCCGCGGTCCACTCCCGGGCACGGGCCTGCTCCGGGCTGACGTAGGGCTGGGCGCCGCGGCCGGTCCGGATGTCCAGCACCCACTGCCCGTACGGGGCGGCCAGCTCGCGGGCGCGGGCGTCGTCCGCCGCGACCACGACGTCCGCGGACACGATCACGTACGGGCGCTCCAGCCTGCCGGGCCGAAACGCCGACCGGTACGCCTCGACCGTCTCCAGGACCGCGTGCGGGACGGTGTGGTAGGCGGCGGCGAAGGGCAACCCGAGCTCGCCCGCCACCCGCGCGCTGGTCCCGGCGCTGGCCCCGAGCACGTGGACCTGCAGGTCGGCGCCCTTCGCCGGGGTCACGTCGAGCGGGCGCCCGTCCTCGCGCAGCGACGTCCCGGCCACATAGGACAGGATGTCGGTGACCTGCGTCCGGTAGTCGGGCGGGACGTCGTCCACGCTGAAGCCGAACAGCGCGCCGAGCGTCCCGAACAGCGACAGGTCACCGGCGATCCGCCCGGGTGACGGGATCAGCAGGCCGTCGACCGTGCGCGGGGCGGGTGGGGGCGGCAGCGTGCCCGGAGCCGCCGCACCCTGCCGGATCAGCGTGAGCAGCTTGTGGACGTCGAACCGGCCCAGCCCCACGTCGATCCGTCCCGGGTGCACGGCCGCGACCGTCCCGAACTGCTCCGCGACCGCGACCGGGGAGGTGACCGGCAGCTGCACCGCACCCGACCCCACCCGGATGCGTTCCGTCGCGTCGGCGACGAGGGCGACCAGGACCGGGGTGGACGACGACGCCACGCCCGGGTTCAGGTGGTGCTCGGCCACCCAGAAGCGGCGATAGCCCGCCCGCTCCGCGACCTGCGCGAGGTCGATCGAGTTCCGCAGCCCGTCACCGGCCGTGCCGCCTGCCGGGACCGGCGAGAGGTCGAGGACCGACAGCGGCACCGCACTGCTCACGAGGCCGACTTCCAGGTGTCGTAGAGCTGGATGCGCGAGGAGGCGTCGAAGGTGACGCCGTGGACGGTCGCCGCGAGACCGAGCGTGGTGGTCAGCTCCACGACGGGGACGGTGAGGTAGTCCTGCAGCAGGGTCTGCTGGGCCCGGGCCACGATCGCGTCCCGCTTCGCCTCGTCCGGCTCGGCGGCCTGGTCGGCGAGGAGCTGGTCCAACGGGCCGGGGGTCAGCCGGTAGAAGTTGCTCCCCGCCGTCGAGTACTGGGTGCGCAGGATGTCGGGGTCGGCGCGGGTCAGGTTGCCCCAGCTGGCCACGAAGTCCCCGGACTGCTGGACCGCGGGTGCCTCGGTGATCGGCCGCTCCCGGAGCTGGAGCTCGATCCCGACGGTCTTGAGCTGCTGCTGGACCAGCTCGAGCGTGGCCTTGTTGCTGGCCGCGTTGGCGTACCAGGTGAGCACGATCGAGAGCCGCTGCCCGTCCTTCGCCCGGATCCCGTCCGGCCCCGTGACCCAACCCGCCGCGTCCAGTGTGGAGCCCGCCTTGGCCGCGTCGAAGCCGAGCCTGCCCGACTCGTCCGTGTAGCCCGGGGTGCTCGACGCCAGCACGCTGGTGGCAGGCTTGGTCTGCGAGGTGTACGCCGCGCTCACCAGCTCGGGCCGGTCGACCGCCGCCGAGATCGCCGCACGCACCGCCGGGTCGGACACGATCGGCTTCGACAGGTTGAAGGCGATGCCGAACGGGATCCCGGGGTTGGCGCGGGCGACCAGCTGCGCGCCCGCCCCCTGCAGCGGCGCCTCGTCCTGCTGGCTGATGTTGCCGATCGCGTCGACCTCACCGGACTGCAGGCTGCCGACGCGCACCCCGGACTCCGGCACGATCCGGAACTCCAGGGTGTCCAGGTAGGCCTCCCCGGTGTGCGTGGCCAGCGAGGAGGGCCAGTCGTAGCCCTTCCGCTTGGCCAGCACGATCGAGTCGTTGGTCGTGTAGCTCTGCAGCGTGAACGGGCCGGAGCCGACCACCGCGGCGCAGCGCTCGTCGTCGGACTTCGCGACGGTCGCCGGGGACAGGATGCCGAGGCTGTGCGTCGAGGTGCCCTGCAGGAACTGCACGTTCGGCGAGGCGAACGCGACCGTGAACCGCGTCGGGTCCTCCACCGTCGTGCCCTGGTACCCGGCCAGGTAGCCCTTCGGCAGGGTGCCGCGGACGCCGATCTGCGGGACCCGGTCGAAGTTCGCCTTCACCGCGTTCGCGTCGAGCGGCGTCCCGTCGCTGAAGGTCACCCCGGGCCGGAGGGTGAAGGTGTAGGACTTCGCGTCCGGGCTCGTGGTCCAGGAGCTCGCCAGCCAGGGCTTGATCTCCCCCGTGGCGGGGTCCTGGTCGGTGAGCGAGTCGACCAGCTGGCGCAGCGAGTAGATCGAGTCGTTGCTGCCCACCTGCTGGGGGTCGACGCAGCCCTGGTCGCTGCCGACCGCGAACCGCAGGGTCCCCCCGGGCTGGGCGGTCCCGGCGGCGGCGGGTCCGGGGGTGGCCGAGCCGCACGCGGTCAGGGCCAGTGCGGCCACGAGCCCGAGGGCCGCGGGGAGGCCGAGGGTTCGGCGTCGGGGTCGGTGGAGGGAGGTCATCGCTGGTCAGTCCTCGGAAGGTGTGGGCCGGCACGGCCGGTCGACGGAGCCCGGGCAGCCCGCGGGGAGGCCGGGCGCGCCACAGGGAGGACACGGGACCTGGACGGTCGTCGTGCCGCGGGAAGGGGTCGTCAGCCCCGACAGCTCGCGCTGGCCACGCGGAGCAGGTCGACATGGCGCCGCCGAGCGCCCACGAAGGTGCGCGACGAACCGGTGCGTCCGTCGTCCGCCCGCATCTGCGCCTCCATCGTTCCCGGCGGAAGCACCCACACCCGCCTACGCGGGGGGTTGCTGCGGCGTCGCGGAGCCAGGTCTCTCAGCCGCTCTGGATGGCGACCCGGAGGTCGTTGCGGAGGACTCTACGGACCGGTCTCGCGTGTCCGTCAATCCTCGCCTCGCGACCCGTGACGCGCGTCACTCCTTGTCCGGCCTGCCACAGCGCACCCCGAGGAGGCGGACTGTGCCGTGGTTCACACTGCAGCCCCCGGGCCGGGTCTGGTTGTGTGGGAGGTCGAGGTCCGTCCTTGAGGAGGCTGCGAGCGATGCCCGGTCCCGCACGCGTGCTCGTCGCACGGCGGTGGCTCGACGGGCTCGGCTCGCCCCCC
>NZ_JACBXB010000608.1 GCF_013870575.1 Pseudonocardia pini | reverse complement strand
GGATCGGCGACAACACCCTGCGGGCCAAGATGGCCACCGGCCTGGCGAAGCCCGCTGACCAGGGCCGCGGGCAGGCCGCCGTCGAGCCCGGTGGTCACGTTGGCGAGGGCGAGCGCGGCGATGCGGTCCTCGCGGTCGGCCCAGAGCCCGGCGAGGAAACCGGGCATCGAGCCGCCGTGCCCGACGAGGGTGTGGCCCTCGTGGCGCTGCACCTGCACACCGAGCCCGTACGACGACCAGTTCGGGCCGGAGAAGTCGACGCCGGCGGGCAGCGTCATCTCCTCGATGGTGGCGGGACCGAGCACGTCGCCGCCGTCGCCGAGGAGGAAGGCGCCGAGCCTGCCGAGGTCGGTGGCGGTGGCCCAGAGCTGGCCCGCGGGGGCCATCACCCCCGCGTGGTGCTCGGGCTCGGGCAGCAGCTCGTCGGACCAGGGATGCACGGCGTAGCCCTGGGCGGCGCGGCCCGTGGGGCGGGGGGTGGTGCGGCGCATGCCGAGCGGGTGGAGGACCTCGTCTCGCGCCACCTCGTCCCAGCTGCGCCCGCGGGCCCGCGCGACGAGCTCGCCGAGCAGGCCGAACCCCAGGTTGGAGTAGTGGAAGCGGCGGCCCGCTGGCAGTACGCCGTCGGCCTCGGTGAGCCCGAGCGCCGCGAGGTCGCCGCCGGGCGTGCGCTCCCACCACGGCCCCGGGCTCTCGCTGGTCACACCGCCGGTGTGGGAGAGCAGCTGGGTCAGCGTGCGGTCGCCGAGCGGGGTGCCGGGCAGGTGGCGCTCGAGCGGGTCGGAGAGGTCGAGCAGGCCCTCGTCGCGCAGCCGGAGCACGGTGATCGCGCAGACCGTCTTGGAGATCGAGCCGAGCCGGTACTGGACGTCCGTGGCAGGCTCCTCGACGGCGCCGCGGCCCGCGGACCAGGCCAGCCCGCCGTCCCGGACGACGCCTGCGACCAGCGACGGACACCGCCCGTCCCGCTGGGCACGGGCCACCCGGGCGAGCAGGAGGCGTTCGGTGGAGGGCAACAGCATGATCCGCATTATGGAGCCACAACCGTCGTCCGGGCGGCCCGGAACGACAGTTGTGGCTCCATGATGCGGGTCAGAGGAGCTGGGTCACGCGGTGGTCCACCAGGCGGCGCATCACCAGGCTGGTCGTGGTGCGCTCGACGCCGTCGATCGCCAGCAGGCGGCCCGCGATCCGGTAGAGGTCGTCCGCGTCCCTGGCGACGGCCTGCACCAGCAGGTCGCCCTCGCCGGTCATCCCGAGCACCTCGAGGACCTCGGGCACCGCGGCCAACGCGTCCGCGACCGGGGTGAGCCGCCGCTGAACCACCGTCACCGTGACGTACGCGGTGAGCGGGTAGCCCAGGGCGGCCGGGTCGATCCGGCGCTCCTCGCTGCGCAGCACGCCGCGCTCCTCGAGCCGGGCGAGGCGGGTCTGCACGGTGTTGCGGGACAGGCCCGCGGCCTCGGCAAGGGCGAGCGCGGTGCCGCGGGGGTTGGCGACCAGCGCCCGCAGGAGCCGGGCGTCGATGCCGTCGATCGGGTCCACTCTGCTCGTCGCTCCCGCCTGTCTCGGTTGTTCGGTGTGCATTCTGCACGCCGGGAGCAGTCCCGGTTGTGCACGGGACGGGTGGATGGTGCTCTAGCGGCGTTGCTCTGCCCACCAGGAGGAGTCTCGATGACCGCGCCGTCCGCACCGTCCGACCCCGCCACGACCGACCGTGCGGCGGTGCTCGGCCAGATCGAGCAGCGGGTGCGGTGGCTCGCCACCGCGATCATCGACCACGCGAACCGGGTGCGCCCGAACCCGACGGGGCTGAAGGTCGGCGGGCACCAGGCGTCGTCGGCCTCGATGACGACGATCATGACCGCGCTGTGGTTCGAGCAGCTCCGCGCGGGGGACCGGGTCTCGGTGAAGCCGCACGCCTCGCCGGTGCTGCACGCGGTCAACCACCTGCTCGGCGAGCTGGACGAGCGCTACCTCACGACCCTGCGCGAGTTCGGCGGGCTGCAGAGCTACCCGTCGCGGTCGAAGGACCCCGATCCCGTCGACTACTCCACCGGGTCGGTCGGGATCGGGGCCACGGCGCCGATCTGGGGCGCGCTGGCCCGCCGGTACGTCGCCACGCTGGGCGAGCAGGCCGGAGCCGGGCGGCAGTACTCGCTGGTCGGGGACGCGGAGCTCGACGAGGGCGCGGTCTGGGAGGCCATCCTCGACCCGATGGTCGCCGAGCTGGGCGAGGTCGTGTGGATCGTCGACCTCAACCGGCAGTCGCTCGACCGGGTCGTGCCGAACATCGGGGCGCCGCGGCTGCAGGGCATGTTCGCCGCGGCGGGCTGGCAGGTGCTCACCGTGAAGTACGGGGCGCTGCTGGAGGAGCTGTTCACCCGACCCGGCGGCGCGGAGCTGCGTCGTCGGATCGACGAGATGTCCAACCCGGAGTACCAGCGGCTGCTCCGCTGCACCCCTGCCCAGCTGCGCGAACGGCTCCCGGACGGCCCGGAGCTGACCGAGCTGACCGCCACCCTCGACGACGCCACCCTGCACTCCGCGATCCGCAACCTCGGCGGCCACGACCTCGGCGCCGTCCGCGAGGCCTTCGCCCAGATCGACGACACCCGTCCGACGGTGATCTTCGCCTACACGGTGAAGGGCTACGGGCTGGCCAGCGAGGGGCACCCGCAGAACCACTCGTCGCTGCTCTCCGCGGAGCAGCTGGCCGAGCTCGCGGAGCGCTCGGGCATGTCCGTGGAGGACCCGTGGCAGCGGTTCCCGGAGGACGACGCGGCCGGTCGGCTGTGTGCCGAGGTGGCCGCGCGGCTGCGTCGCGAGCCCGTGGCACCCGTCGCACCGCCTGCCCTGCCCACGGACATCGGCCGCACGCCGTCGGGCCGGGCGACCACCCAGGCGGCGCTGGGGCGTGCCCTGCTGGACCTCACCCGTGAGGCCCCCGAGGCCGCGCGCCGGGTGATCACCCTGTGCCCGGACGTCAGCTCCTCGACCAACCTCGGCGGCTGGGTGAACAAGGTCGGCGTGTGGTCCCCGGCGGAGCGCCGCGACTGGTTCGACGACGACCCGGAGACCATCCTGCACTGGCGGGAGAAGCCGACGGGGCAGCACATCGAGCTGGGCATCGCCGAGGGCAACCTGGTGGGGGCGCTCGGCGAGCTGGGGGCCACCTGGTCGCGCTGGGGGCAGCCCCTGCTGCCGATCGGGGTGCTCTACGACCCCTTCGTCGAGCGCGCGCTCGAGCCCTGGTCGTTCGGCATCTACGCGGGCGGGCAGTCGATCCTGGTCGGCACGCCGTCCGGGGTGTCGCTCGCACCGGAGGGCGGCGCGCACCAGTCGATCACCACCCCGTCGGTGGGGCTCGAGCAGCCGGGCTGCACGACCTACGAGCCCGCCTTCGCGATCGACGTCGAATGGACCCTGCTGGCCTCGCTGGCCCGGCTGGGCCGCCCGGACGGCAC
>NZ_JACBXB010000607.1 GCF_013870575.1 Pseudonocardia pini | reverse complement strand
TTCGTGCTGGGGGAGCCCGCGGTCAAGAAGGTGCTCGCTCACCGGCGGATCCCCATCCGCTGCCCCAGGAAGTCCAACGCCGGGGGCAGCGACGCGTGCGGCACCCCCCACGAGTGGCCCTGCCCCGGCACCACCTGTGTCTGCACGGTCATCCCCGCCTGTCGGGCGGCCGTCGAGACCTGGGTCGTCCACTGCCCCACCTGCTGTTCCTCGCTGCCGTTCGAGAAGTACCCCCACACCTCGGGGTACCTGTCCCTCGCCAGCAGCGTCAGCGGGGTCAGCGCGTCGAACGCCGCCTCGTCACCGTTGAACGCCTGCTGGATGGTCTGGGTCCGGTCCGCGCTGAGGGCGGGCTCGCGCTCGCCCGCCATGTCCACGAAGTTCGGGTAGGTGTCGGGATGGCGGGTCGCCATCTGGATCGCGCACGTCCCGCCGTAGGACCAGCCGCCGAAGGCCCAGCGGCTCTTGTTCGAGTCGATGCCGAGGTTGGCCTCGATCCAGGTGGGCACGTCCTTCGACAGGTACGTGTCCGCCTTCGCGATGACCGAGTCCATGCACATCGTGTTGTCGGTGTCCCCGCCGTTCGGGTCGACGACGACGGTGACCGGCGCCAGCCCGTCGTGCGCGGCCGCCACGGAGTCCATCAGCTGCTGCAGCTGACCCGCCGTGACCCAGTCGTCCGGACCGCCCGGCTGGCCGGCGACCAGGACGAGCACGGGCAGCACGGGCGGGTTCGGCCCGTTGTAGGCGGCGGGGAGGTAGATCTGCGCGGGGCGGCCGGTGAAGCCGGACAGCGTGCCCGGGATCGGCGCCGTCACCATCGTGGAGGTGCCCGTCGCGGGCCCGGTCCAGCGGTCCACCGCGGGGGTGTCCATCGACCGGGACGCCGCGCCGCGGCCGCCGGCGAGCGTCTGCTCGTCCGCGGGGTCGTCGGCGAGGAGCAGGTCTCCGAGCGTGGGGTACTGCTGGAAGTAGACGTTGATCTGCGAGCCCGCCGCGACCAGCACGAGCACCGCACAGACCACGGACACGACCTTGCGGCCCGCGCTGGTGCCGAACAGGCCGCCGATCGCGAGCACGAGCCCGCCGACGGCCACCGCCACCCACACCACCACCGAGGTCGGCAGCGGGTCCGGGAGGAGGTCCAGCTCGTCCACCGCCAGCCGGTTCAGGCCCGCGAAGGTCAGCGCGGCCAGGAGCACGGCGAGCACCAGCGCGACCAGGGCACCTCGACCCCGCCGGGCGAGCAGCCCGAGGAGACCGACGGCGCCGAGACCCAACAGCACGGGTGGCAACCACCCGTCGATCAGCGACACGCCCATGACGGCCCGCCCACCCCCTCACCTGGCCGCGAAGGGTAGCGAGCATGATCGGCCCCGGCTAGTGTCCCGCACCGTGAGTCCGCCGGCTGTGTCGGCGGACCTGCGGTGCGGGACACCGGGGGACGCCCCGGCCGAGGGGCTCAGGCGACCTGGTCGGAGTAGGGGATCCGCGGCACGTCCGCGGGCAGCCGCTCGTTCACGCTGTGCGCCAACAGGTCGTGGTCGCGCCGCCGCAGCGGCCGTGCTCCGGCGACCGCCGCGGTCAGCTCCTCCGCGGTCAGCGCCCCGCCGAGCGTGAGGTAGTCGACCCAGAGCTCGTCCGGCAGGAGCCCGCCGCGCGTGAGGCCCTCCTGCAGGACCAGCCGGGCCCGCGGTTCCAGTCGCGCCCAGCCGGGATCCCCGGCGGCGGCAGCGGGATCGTCGGCCATGTACCGGGCGTACCCACCCGGTGACCGGATCATGTTCCGGACAGGCACCAGTCCGCGGCCCGATGGCGGAACCGGCTCAGCCCCTTGTAGTCCGCCATGTCCGCGGGCAGCTCGGCGAGCACCCGGCCGAGCCGCTCGCGCCAGGCCGGGACCTGCGCGAGCTCCTCCAGCGAGACGAGGTAGGTGCGGATCAGGAACAGGATCGCGCCGGATGCGCCCAGCCGGACCAGGTGCTGGAGCTCCACCCGCAGGTGTACCCGGCGCCCCACCTCCGCGGCGGGCGCGGTGGCGATGTGCCTGCGGGCCGGGGCCCACTCCGGGTAGACCTCGGTGGCGTGGTCCAGCCTGCGGTCCACGCCGAGGGTCCAGTTCAGCCGCCGGTACTCCGCGCCCGGCGGAAGGCGCATGAGGAACCGCTCCGCCCGGGGCAGGATGCCCTCCTCGTGCACGCGCGGGACCGGGCCGTGGATCTCCAGGAACCGCATGCCGGTGTCGAAGCCCATCGACCAGTCCGCGGCGAACGTGACGTTGCCCGCGTCCGCCCAGAGCGAGCCCTCGCGCTGGTCGAGGAGCACGACGTCGTCCTGGATCTGGCTGCCGAGGAAGCCGAGCGGGCCGCCGGGGACCGAGTCGTCGTCGCCCTCGGTGAACCGGTGCTCGACGCCGAGGACGTCGTTGCGCCACACCAGCTCCCGGCCGGACCCGGTCAGCCGCATCTGCTCGGGGTGCTGTGCCTCGAGCTCCCGCAGCATCGTCAGCAGGGCGTCCCAGGAGGCCGGGCGCATGTGCGGGAGCATCTGCAGCCGGGTCGGGTCGCGCTCCAGCACCCGGGCCCGCTCGGCGACCTCGGCCGCGTAGTCGCCGTCGAGGTGCAGGATCCCCGAGCCCCACTCGCCCGCCTCGGTCGCGACGACGACGCGCGCCGCCTCGACGTTGGTGGAGTAGCGGAAGGTGTCGGCGCGGAACGGGAACGGGAAGGTGGCCAGGCGGTCGGGGACGGTGCGCGTCACAGGTCGATCTCCAGGGTCTCGGTCTCGGCGCGGGAGACGCAGGGCATCACGGCGGCGGCCCGTTCCTCCGGGCCCAGGAACTCGTCGCGGTGCAGGGGGCGACCGGCCAGCACCGGCACCCGGCACTCGCCGCACACCCCCTGCCTGCACTGGTTCGGCACGGCGATCCCGGCGCCCTCCAGCGCCGCGAGCAGGCTCGTCCCCGCGGGGACCGCGAGGTCGCGGCCGCTGCGTGCGAGCCGGGCCGTGAACGGCACCCCGGGATCGAGCTCCTCCGGGGCGAACCGCTCGAGGTGCACGCGGTCCGCGGGCCAGCCCGCCGCCGCTGCCGCCGCGACCACCCGGTCCATCAGCCCCACCGGTCCGCAGGCGTAGAGGTGGGTGCCGAGCGGCTGGTCGGCGAGCAGCGCGGGGAGCAGGTCCGCGAGTTCCGCCCGACCCGCCTCGCGGAGCCGGTCGCCGAGCAGCGCGGTCAGCTCGGCGGCGTAGGCGCCCGCGCGGTGCACGTACAGCATCCGGACGTCCTGGCCCCAGCGGAGGGCCTCGCGAGCGTGGGCGAGCAGCGGTGTCACACCGATCCCGCCCGCGACCAGCAGGTGCCGCCGCGCGGTGCGGACCGGTGCGAACGTGCTGCGGGGCAGGCCCACCTCGACCCGGTCGCCGACGACGAGCCGGTGCATCCAGGCCGACCCGCCCGCGCCGTCGGGGCGGA
>NZ_JACBXB010000606.1 GCF_013870575.1 Pseudonocardia pini | reverse complement strand
AGAGGGGGGTCAGGCCGCGGGGGGCGAGGTGAAGCGGTGCCGCAGGAGGACGCGACTGCCGCGGGCGTCGAAGTGCACGAGCACGGTCTCCACCATGTGCTGCATCAGGAGCATGCCGCGCCCGCCCCGGGTGTCCGCGGTGACGGTCTCCGTGGGACGCCAGCTGCCGTGGTCGGTGATCTCGATGCAGAGGGCTCCGCCGTCCGCCGTGCCCTCGGTCCACAGGGTCAGCTCGACGTTCCCGGGCCGGTCCGAGGGGTAGGCGTGCCGGACGGCGTTCGCGGCGGCCTCGTCGACGGCGAGGACGACGTCGTCCGTCTCGTTCTCGGACAGGTCGAGCGGGGCGAGCCAGCGGCGCAGCTCGTGCCGGATCACCGACAGCCGGTTCGGGTCGGCGGGCCAGCTGCGGTGGACGTACTCGACGGACTCGGCCACGCCGGTGAGCTCGTCCTCCTCGTCGTCCACGTCGTCCACGTGGACCTGCGCGAGCAGGGCGAGATCGGCGAGGGCGAGGGTGTCGGGTTCGGGGGACGGCACGGCTGCCGACTCGTTGAGCATGAAGGCTCCGCGGACTGGGGAGGTATCGGACCGGACACTCCTGGGTTCTCCCGCGAACCTCCCCCGAAAACACCGCCGATCGAGCCCTCGACACCGTTCGTCGCAGCTCACCGACCGCGGCCCGCCGCTCAGGCGGGCGAGGGGTCGTCCACGGGCTCCTCGGGGTCGGGGGCGCGCGGCACGGTGCGCTTGTCGAGCTGTTCGCCGAGGTAGCGCAGCACCTCCGCCGCGACCGCGGCGACCGGGACGGAGAGGAACGCGCCCGCGATCCCGAACAGGGTGCTGCCCGCGGTGACGGCCAGCAGCACCACGGCGGCGTGCAGGTTCATCGTGCGGCTCTGCAGGATCGGCTGCAGCACGTTGCCCTCGATCTGCTGCACCGCCACGATGATCGCCAGCACGATCAGCGCGGTGGTCAGCCCCTGCGTGACGAGCGCGATCAGCACGGACAGCGCACCGGCGACGAACGCCCCGACGATCGGGACGAACCCGCCGAAGAAGGTCAGCACGGCCAGCGGGAACCACAGCGGCACCCCGAGCACCGCGAGCCCGATGCCGATGAACACGCCGTCGATCAGGGCGACCAGCGCCTGGGTCCGGATGAACGAGCCGAGCGTGCGCCAGGCCCGCTCCAGCACCGCGGACAGGTGCCCGCCCGCCTTGGGCCCGGCGACCCGGGAGAGCCAGGGCAGGAACCTCGGCCCGTCCTTGACGAAGAAGAACGCGAGGATGATCGCGAGCACGACGTTGATCAGGCCCGACGCGAAGGCCCCCACCCCGGTCAGCACGCCGCCCGCGATCGTGGTCGCGCTGGACTGCAGCTGGGCGACGACCTGGTCGAGCAGCGCCCCGAGCTGACCGTCGCCCAGGTTGAACGGCGGTCCCTCGAGCCAGCGCTGGATCTGCACGATGCCGCTGCTCACGCCGGAGACGATCTCGTCCGACTGCCCCGCGACCTGCGGCGCGAACAGCGCGATGATCCCGCCGATCAGCACGACCGCGGCCAGCAGCACCGCGGCGGCGGCCAGAGCGGGTGGGAAGCGGTGCCCGATGAGCAGGCGGACGGGCGGACGCAGCACGGTCGCGATGATCACGCCGAGCAGGGTGGGCAGCACGATCGACCACAGCTGCCCGATGAGCAGGCCGAGCAACACCGCACCGAGCGCGATGAGCAGCACCCGGGCGCTCCAGCCCGCCAGCCGGGTCGCGCCCGCCTCGATCAGGGCGCTGCGGTCGCGGGCGACGGGCTGCGGACCCTCGGCCACGGTGCCGTTCGAGGCCCCCGGCACCCCCTCCGCCCCGGTGCCCGCGCTGCTCGCGGCCCCGTTCGCAGCGCCGTTCCCAGCTCCGTTCGCGGCCCCGTCAGCGGCCCCGCCCTCCGGGCCGAGCGACTCACCGTTCGGCTCGCCCACCACTCACACCTCCCCCGTCACGTCCGCCACAGCTTGGCAGAGACCGGGCTCAACGGTCCGCAGGACGGCGGCGGAGCAGGTACGTGTCCATGATCCAGCCCTTGCGCGCGCGGGCCTCGGCGCGCCGCCGCACGATCTCGTCCCGGACCTCGAGCACCGGGCCTGCCGCGAGGATCTCGTCCGGGCCGCCCACGTACGCGCCCCAGTAGACGTCGACGTCGGCCATCTCCTCGTCCGGGAGGCTCGCGAAGGCCGTGCCGCCGTCGAGCATCACGACGACGTCGTCGACGTCGGCGGGCATGCCCGCCGCGAGCCGCCGCCCGGTCGTGATCAGCACCGGCCGCCCCACCCGGTTGAGGATCAGCCGGTGCGCGGCGGCGAGCGCCTGCACGCTGGAGATCCCCGGGACCGAGACGACGTGCACGTCGAGCCCCTCGAGCAGCCGCAGCGTGCCGTCGTAGAGCGCGGGGTCGCCCCACACCAGGAACGCGCCGGTCTCGTCCGGGCCCAGCGAGTCGATCATCGACGCGTACAGCGCGCCCCGCTGGTCCTGCCACTCGACGACGGCCGCGGCGTAGGTCGCCGACCGTCCGTTCTCCCCCGCTCCCGCCGCGCGGTCGCGGACCGGGTCGGCCGCCTCGACCACGCGGTAGGTTCCGGGCTCGCGGTGCCGGTGCAGGATCTCGGTCCGCAGCGCGACCAGGTCCTCCTTGGCCTCGCCCTTGTCGATCACGAAGACCGCGTCCACCGCCTGCAGGGCCTTCACCGCGGAGAGGGTGAGGTGGTCGGGGTCCCCCGAGCCGATCCCGATCACGTACACCGTGCGCACGGGCGTCACCCTACGTCGGGAGCAGCCCCGTGCGGACCGCGAGCCACGGAAGCTCCGCCGTGAGCCCGTCCTTCGCGACGCTCCACGAGTGCGTCCCGTCGACCGTGGTGAGCGTGACGTCGAGGCCCGCGGCCCGCGCGGCGTCGAGGACCTGCCGGGCCTGCGGGCCGTACTCCTCGTCGTCCTTCCCGACGACGAGGCGCCCTGCGATGCCCGTGACCTGCGGCAACCGGTCGAGGGGGGCGACCGCCCGGAAGGCCGCCTCGGGATCGGGCCGGTCGCCGAACGCCGCCGCGACGGTCTGTGCGCGGGTCCCCAGGGACGGCTCGGCCTGGCCGGACAGGTCGAGGAAGGTCGGGTAGACCGCCGGGCGGTTCACGGCGAGCTGCAGGGCACAGGTGCCGCCGTAGGAGAACCCGCCGACGGCCCGTCGGTCGGGATCGGCCTGCAGGTGCGCCGAGACCCAGGCCGGGACGTCCTCGGCGAGGTAGGTCTGCACGTTCCCCAGCCTCGAGTCGAGGCAGAGCGGGTCGGCGAAGGTGCTGCCGGTCGCGTCCGGCACCACGACGATCGGGGCGAGCCCGCCGTGCCCGCGGGCGAAGCCGTCCATGATCCAGGCCAGCTCGCCCGCCTCCAGCCAGTCCGCCACGTCCCCCGGCTGGCCGCCGATCAGCAC
>NZ_JACBXB010000605.1 GCF_013870575.1 Pseudonocardia pini | reverse complement strand
GCGTGCCGGAGTGGTGATCTTGGGTCGCGCGGGTGGTCGGAAGCCGGCTGATCACCGGCCTGCCGAACAGGAGCACGCCCAGCGCGAGCCCGAGGAGCCCGGCGCACAGCCGCAGGAGGTCGCCGATCAGCCCGGAGTAGAGCGTCAGCATCACCAGTGCGATGACCAGCACCAGCCGCAGCCTGCGCCGCCAGAGCGCGGTCAACCCGGCGCTCACCGCCAGGATGGTCCCGACGACCGCGGTACCGGGCCCCACGGCGGTGGACGCCGCGAGCTGGTCGGCCCACCGGCCGTCGGCCCAGCGGGCCAGCAGCCAGACGACGCCGAGCCCGGCCAGCGACCCGCCGACCTGCACCACCAGCGCCAGCCCCGCGGTGCGCAGGCTGCCGATCCGGCGTTCGGCCACGGGCAGCAGTGCGAGGACCAGGCCCGTGGAGAGCAGGTACGAGCCCAGCCCCTGACACCACAGGCCCGAGGTCACCGGCCCCCACCACACCCCCGCCCGCAGGGGGCCGAGCCCGGCGCCGACGACGGCCGCGAGCGCGGGCGACGGCCCGTGCAGCAGGCTCCCGGTCGCGGCGCCGAGGACCCAGATCACGAGCACGAGCACGACGGTCAGCGGCGCCCGCCGGACGACGCGCAGCAGCCGCGCCGCGGGATCGTCGGCGGCCCGCCGACCGGGCCGGGCGGCCTGTTCGACCACCGCCGACCCCTGCGCCATGGGATCACTCTGGCATCTCCCGCAGGACGCCGAAGGAGGGGCTCGGCACGATCGGGGACGAGTCGGTCATCCGGTACGAGCGGCTCGTGTCACGCGGTCGGCGCGACCCTCGCCCGGCGGCGGACGAGGGCTGGGAGCAGGACGAAACCGGCCTCGAGGGTCAGGTCGCCGATCCCGGCGGGCGGAGCGCTGCCGCGGAACCCGGACGGGTCAGCTGCGGGACTACTCGGTCGGAAGCCGCTCCCCGGCCTCGAGCGGCACGGACAGGACGTTCCCGGCGGGCGGGAGCGGGCAGGTCGCGTGCGCGGTGAAGGCGCACGGCAGGTTGACGACGCGGTTGAGGTCCAGCGTGAGCGCGCCGTCCGCAGCCGGGTCCCCGACCTTGAGGATGCGGCCGCCGCCGTAGGTCGTGCCGCCCGAGGTGCCGTCGCGGAAGTGCAGGGCCAGCCCGTCCGGCTTGCCGGCGAGCGCAACCAGCTCCTGCTCGGCGCCCGCCACGGTGAAGCGGACCGTGCCCACGGCCGTCGGGAAGTGGTTCAGCCCGTCCACGACCGCGCCCACGGTGATCCGGCGGGGCTCGGGGTACGCGGTGAACCGGGCCTCGACGACCCACCGCTCGTCCACGGGGAAGGCCGGGACGCCGCCGAAGCGGGTGCGGGTCGCGGCCTCCGGGTCCCGCACGCGCAGGGCGTAGGAGTCCGTGCGCCGGGCGATCTCGATCCGCCGCTCCCCCGCCGTGACCAGCACGCCGGGCAGCCCGTCCCGCGGCTCCAGCCGGACGGTGCCGTCGACCGGCTCCCCGTCCACGGCCAGGCCCGCCGCGGCCGCGGCGGTCAGCTCGACGACGCCGTCGCCGGTCGCACGCCAGGTGCCGGGGACGCCGTCGAAGGCCTGCGGTTCCTCGGTGATCCACTCCAGGGCGGTGAGGCTCAGCCAGCCGTGCGGGCGGCGGAGCTCCTCCTCGCGCTCGGCGTGCCAGGTGGCCCAGTCCTGCTGCAGGGTGCTGTCCGAGAAGGTCTCTGTCGTCACCTCCTGCCGAACACCCCGCGCGTGCGGCGCATTTCGGCATCCCGCTCTGTGGGTCACCCGTTGCGCCGAACGGCCCACATGTCCGGACCGGTTCGCCATGTGGGACGAGGTTTGACCTGGCGGGACGGGTCTGGTGTGGTCGGTGTCGTGGCCTCCTCCCCGTTGACGCGTCGGCGTCACGTCGACCACAAGATCATGGACTCCTGCGCCTGTCGCTGAACGCCGTCCGCGTTCCGACACCTTCCGCAGGAGAGTCATGTCCACACCCCTGAAGTTCGCCTACTGGGTCCCCAACGTCTCCGGCGGGCTCGTGACCAGCACGATCGAGCAACGCACCGACTGGGGCATCGACTACAACCGGCGCCTCGCGCAGACCGCCGAGCGCGTCGGGTTCGAGTACGCCCTCTCGCAGGTCCGCTACATGGCGTCCTACGGCGCCGACCACCAGCACGAGTCGACCAGCTTCTCGCTGGCGCTGTTGCTGGCCACCGAGAGGCTCAAGGTGATCGCCGCGGTCCACCCCGGGCTGTGGCACCCCGGCGTGCTGGCCAAGTGGGTCGCCACCGCGGACCACCTCTCCGGCGGCCGTGCGGCGGTCAACGTGGTGAGTGGCTGGTTCAAAGACGAGTTCACCTCCCTCGGCGAGCCCTGGCTGGAGCACGACGAGCGCTACCGCCGCTCCGAGGAGTTCATCCGCGCGCTGCGGGAGATCTGGACCTCCGAGCACGCCGAGCTCCGCGGCGACTTCTACCGGATCCACGACTTCGACCTGAAGCCCAAGCCCGTCGAGGTGCCGGGGCGACCGCACCCGGAGATCTTCCAGGGCGGGAACTCCACGGCCGCCCGGCGCAACGGCGGACGGGTCGCGGACTGGTACTTCTCCAACGGCAAGGACTACGAGGGCTTCACCGAGCAGGTCGAGGAGGTGCGGGCCCACGCGCGGGAGGCGGGCCGCACGGTCCGCTTCGGGCTCAACGGGTTCGCCATCGCCCGGGACACCGAGCGCGAGGCCCGCGAGCAGCTCCGCGAGATCATCGCCAAGGCCAACCGGCCCGCGGTCGAGGGCTTCCGGGACGCCGTGCAGCAGGCCGGGTCCTCCACCGGGGACAAGCGCGGGATGTGGGCGGACTCCTCGTTCGAGGACCTCGTCCAGTACAACGACGGCTTCCGCACCCAGCTCATCGGCACACCGGAGCAGATCGCGGACCGCGCGATCGAGTACAAGCGCCGCGGGGCGGACCTGCTGCTGCTCGGCTTCCTGCACTTCCAGGAGGAGATCGAGTACTTCGGCGAGAAGGTGCTGCCGATCATCCGGGAGAAGGAGGCGGAGCTCTCGGAGCGCGAGCCCGCCCTCGTCGCCGGTTCCTGACCCGATGCCGCTGCTGTTGACGCGGCGCAGGCACATCGACAACGCCCGCGCCGTGACCCAGGCCTGTCCGAGCTGACCTTGATCGCACGTTTCGTGCTGTCAGCGCTGCTTGATCACGGGTTGCGTGCACTCAGCGCTGTCCGCACCGCGCTCTGAGCACGAAACGTGCACCCGCACTCCGCCACCACAGACCTCCCGCACCACGCCCGTCCGCGCCGGACGCCCGCCCGCTCGGGCCGCCGGTGTCCTTCCCGACCGCCCGACGCCCTCGCGTCCGCGGACGGGCGTGTGCGCCCACACTCCACAAAGGACACGTTATGACCACGCTCGACAACCGCCCGACCACCCGGTTCGCCGGCACG
>NZ_JACBXB010000604.1 GCF_013870575.1 Pseudonocardia pini | reverse complement strand
GTTCGGCGGGACCTTCCACGAGGCCGACGTGACGGACTTCGCGGGCACCGAGCAGGTCCTCGCCGCGGCCGTCGAGGAGCTCGGCGGGCTGCACGTCACGGTCACGACCGCGGGCGGCGGCGTCGCCAAGCGCACCCTGGGCAAGGAGGGCCCGCACGACCTGGAGACCTTCCGGACGGTGCTGGACCTCAACGCCGTCGCGACGTTCAACATCTCCCGGCTCGCCGCCGCCCACATGGCGCGCAACGAGCCGGAGGACCCCGAGACGACCGGAGAGCGCGGCGTCATCATCAACACCGCCTCGATCGCCGCGTTCGAGGGCCAGATCGGGCAGGTCGCCTACACCGCGGCCAAGGCCGCGATCGCCGGCATGTGCCTCACGATGGCCCGCGACCTCGGCTCGCTCGGCATCCGGGTGCTCGCCATCGCCCCGAGCCTGTTCGCCACCGGCGCCGTG
Organism: Pseudonocardia pini; assembly: GCF_013870575.1. GTDB lineage: Bacteria > Actinomycetota > Actinomycetes > Mycobacteriales > Pseudonocardiaceae > Pseudonocardia > Pseudonocardia pini. Next base: position 3,037 of record NZ_JACBXB010000604.1, on the reverse strand, counting down.
GCCCGCATCCCGGCGGACATGGCGGCGGCGCTCACCAAGGACGCGGCCTTCCCGCGTCGGATGGGCCGTCCCGAGGAGTACGCCAAGCTCGCGCTGGCCATCGTGGACAACCCGATGCTGAACGGCCAGTGCCTGCGGCTCGACGCGGGTCAGCGGTTCGGTCCGAGGTAGGCCGATGAGCACGACGTCGGTGGGACGGGGTGGGCACGGCCTCGCCGCGCTCATGGAGCTGGAGCGGGTCGGCCGGGACCGGTTCCGCAGCGGCACGGTGGTGCATCCGGCGCGGCCGAACCGGCCGCTGCGGGTCTTCGGCGGGCAGGTCGCCGGGCAGGCGCTGGTCGCCGCGGGCCGCACGGTGCCCGACGACCGCGCCGTCCACTCCCTGCACGCACACTTCCTGCGGGCCGGGGAGCAGGCCGAGCCGATCGACTACGCCGTCGAGGCGCTGCGCGACGGGGGGAGCTACAGCACCCGACGGGTGGTGGCCGAGCAGCGCGGCGAGGCGATCTTCACGCTGACGGCCTCCTTCGCCCGCGCCGAGGAGGGCTTCCGCCACCAGGTCCCGCGCTCCGCCGGGGTGGATCCCGAGGACCTGCCGCCCGCGATGGAGGTCGTCGCGGCGGCGGGCGAGCCGAACGTCAGCTGGTTCACCGCGCTGCAGTCGATGTGGCCGCTGGAGATGCGGTTCGACGGCGACCTGCCGCGGATCGCCAGCGTCCGCGGAGAGCGCGGGGAACCCCGGCAGCGGTTCTGGCTGCGGTCCCTCGAGCCGCTGGGGGACGACCCGCTCGTCCACGTGGGAGCGGTCACCTACGCGTCGGACGTCTTCCTGCTCAGCGTGGCGCTCCCGCCGCACGGGTACTACGTCGGCGGGCCCGGGCTCGCGTTCGCCAGCCTCGACCATGCCGTCTGGTTCCACCGCCCCTTCCGCGCCGACGAGTGGTTCCACTACGACCAGGAGAGCACCTGGGCGGGCAACGGCCGGGCGCTGTGTCGCGGGCTCGTGTTCGACCGGGCGGGCGAGCTGGTGGCCTCGGTCATGCAGGAGGCCCTGATCCGCAGGACGGGTGATGGATAGTCTGCTGACGGATCCGGACCCGGCTGGAAGGAGGCGGACGGTGACCTCGCCTGCCGAGCGGACCGCGATCATCGAGGCGGCGTACCGCGTGCTGTCCGCGAGCGGTGGGGACAGTGTCGCGGTCAGCGAGATCCTGCGGGACGCGGGGCTGTCCACCCGGGCCTTCTACCGGCACTTCGACTCCAAGGACGCCCTGCTCCTGGCCATGTTCCGGCAGGAGACGGCGGCCATGACCGCGCGGCTCGAGGCCGCGGTCGCGGCCGCGCCGACCACCCCCGACGCGCTGCGGGTGTGGGTCCAGGAGTTCCTGCGCGTCGCGTCGTCGCCCCGTCGTCGACAGCGGGCCGTGATCCTCTCCTCCGAAGAGGTCACCCGGGCCCGCGGCTACCTCGCGGCCCGCCAGAACATGCTGCTCCAGCAGGAACGCGCGATCGCGGACCTGCTGCGACGGGGCCTGCTCGACGGCTCCTTCCCCTGGGCCGACCCCGCCGCCGACGCCCGCTCGGTGCGGGCCGCGATCGGGCAGGCCTTCGACAGCCTGATGCACGGCCTGGCCGAGGTCGCGGCGGACGAGGCGGCCGCGCAGGTCGTCGACTTCGCCTTCCGGGCCGTCGGGCACACCGCGAAGGTACGACATGACTCCTGACCAGCTGCTCGCCACCGAGGCGATCCGGTACACCCAGTCCGTCTACAACACCGAGGGCGACCGCGGACGCGTCGACGCCCTGCTGGAGGCCTTCCTCCCCGAGGGCGTCCTCGAGTTCCACGGCACCGCCCACGAGGGCCGGGAGGCGATCCGCGCGGCGCTGTCCCCCAAGGCCGCCGCGGTCCGCAGCACGGCCGCCGACACGCCTCGACGGGTCTTCCTGCGGCACAACCTCACCACCTCGCGCATCGAGTTCGACGGCGCGGACGCGGCGGACGCCTGGACCTACTTCATGGTCGTGTCCCCGATCGGGCTGGACCACACCGGCGTCTACGTGGACCGCTTCGTCCGGCGGGGCGACCGCTGGCTGCTGGCCCGCCGCCGCGTGAAGATCGACTGGGCGGCGCCGGACTCGCCGCAGGCCGCCCACGTGCCCGAATAGGATACTCTTCTCGCCACCCCGGCCGCGTCGCCGGACCCGGACCGGAGGAACGATGGACCAGCTGACCACGCTGACGTACGACCTCAGCGACCACGTCGCCACGGTGACCCTCAACCGTCCGGAGGCGATGAACAGCTTCAACCAGGCCATGTGCGAGGAGTTCGCCGCGATCTGGGCCGAGGTCAAGGCGGACGACGAGGTGCACGCCGTGGTCCTGCGCGCCGCGGGCGAGCGGGCCTTCTGCACCGGGGTCGACGTGAAGGAGGGCATCCACCGCGAGTCGAACGTCTTCTCCCAGACCGACCCCGGGGAGAGCCTGTCCCCCAAGCTCAACCAGGTCTGGAAGCCGCTGGTCGTGGCCGTGCACGGGATGGCCGCGGGCGGTGCCTTCTACTGGATCAACGAGGCGGACATCGTCATCTGCTCCGACGACGCCACGTTCTTCGACCCGCACGTCTCCTACGGCATGACGGCGGCCCTCGAGCCGATCGGGCTGGCCCGGCGCATCCCGCTCGGCGAGACCCTGCGGATCGCGCTGCTCGGCCTCGACGAGCGGCTCTCCCCGGAGCGCGCGATGCAGATCGGGCTCGTCAGCGAGATCCTGCCCCGCGCCGACCTATGGAAGCGGGCGGACGAGATCGCCCACCTCATCGCCGCCAAGCCGCCCGCCGCGATCCAGGGCACCGTGCGGGCGATCTGGGAGTCGCTGGACAGCACCCGCACCCAGGCCCTGCGCACCGGCCTGTCCTATACCCAGATCGGCAACCCGATCGGGCAGGCGCAGGTGGAGCGGAGCTCCGTGCCGCGGCGGAGCTGGACGCTGCGGTAGCGCGGGCGCCTCACAGTCCGGTGGGCCGCCCGCTCTCGACCA
>NZ_JACBXB010000603.1 GCF_013870575.1 Pseudonocardia pini | reverse complement strand
GCGGCCCGGGCAGGCAGCCCCATCGACCGGAGCGAACGGCACGCTCGCTCAGTAGGTGTGAGCGAGAGTGCCGTTCGCTCATCGGGGGGGGTCGGGGACGCTCACCCCGCGGGAGCACGCCGTTCTCGGGCTGGTCGCGGAGGGGCGGACGAACCGGCAGGTCGGCGAGGTCCTCTACATCTCCGAGAAGACCGTCAGCGTCCATCTCTCCCGGGTGATGGCCAAGCTGGGTGCCTCCAGTCGCACCGAGGCGGTCTCCGTCGGCTACGAGCGGGGCCTGATCCTCCCCGGACTACCGTTCGGTAACTACACTCCCTGAGGCGCCGGTCACCGTGGACCGCGCAGGGAGGACGGGCCCATGCCCAGCGACACCACCACCCGCCCGCAGCCCGATCTGTCGGACATCGCGGGGTTCTGGACGCTCCCCGTCGCCGAGCGGGCCGCCGCCTTCGCGTGGCTGCGCGAGCACGATCCGGTGTCCCACCACGCCGACCCGAACTTCGGCCACCTCGAACCGGGAGCGGGCTTCCACGCGCTGACCCGGCACGCGGACGTCGTCGAGGCCAGCCGGACCCCGCAGGTCTTCACCTCCGGCTCGGGCTCGACCTCCCTGCTCGACCAGCCCCCGGAGTTCCGCGAGTTCTTCGGCTCGATGATCAACCTCGACGACCCGCGGCACGCCCGGCTGCGCCGGATCGTCTCCCGCGGCTTCACCCCGCGGCGGCTGGCCGAGCTCACCGCGGACGTCGAGCGGTCGGCCGCCCGGATCGTCGACGACGTCATCGACCAGGGCGGGTGCGACGCCGTCACGGAGATCTCCGCCCGGCTCCCCCTGAAGATCGTCTGCGACCTGATGGGCATCCCGGAGTCCCAGCACCGCTTCGTGTTCGACCGGTCCAACGTGATCCTCGGCGCCCAGGACCCGGAGTACGTCCCCGAGGGCACCGACGTGATCACCGCCCTGCTCACCGCGGGCGGCGAGCTGGCCGCGCTGATGAAGGACCTCGGCGCCACACGGACCGCGAACCCCACGGACGACGTCACCTCCGCGCTGGTCAACACGGAGGTCGACGGCGAGCGGCTCACCCCGGACGAGCTCGCCAGCTTCTTCATCCTGCTCGTCGTGGCGGGCAACGAGACCACCCGCAACGGGATCAGCTGGGGCCTGCAGCTGCTCACGGACCACCCGGAGCAGCGGGCGGCCTGGCTGGCCGACCTCGACGGCGTCACCCCGACCGCCGTGGACGAGATCGTCCGGCTCGCCTCCCCCGTGATCTTCATGCGACGCACGCTGGCCGCCGACGCGGAGCTGGGCGGGACGCCGCTGCGCATGGGCGACAAGGTGGCGTTGTTCTACTGGGCCGCGAACCGCGATCCCGCGGTGTTCACCGACCCGGACCGGTTCGACGTCCGCCGCTCGCCGAACCCGCACCTGGGGTTCGGCGGGCCGGGCCCGCACTTCTGCCTGGGCGCCCACCTCGCCCGCCGCGAGATGGCGGTGATGTTCCGCGAGCTGCTCACCCGGGTGCCGGACGTCCACGTCTCCGGCGAGCCCGAGCGGCTGCGGTCGATGTTCATCAACGGGATCAAGCACCTGCCCGTCTCCTTCACGGCCGGGGGCTCGCGGTGAACTACCCCGAGGTGCCGGTCGGGGCCGTCCTCGCGGGCGCCGCGCGCCGCTGGACCGACCGCGTGGCGCTGCACTACGGGGACCGCGAGCTGACCTACACCGCCCTGTACGAGCGGGCCTGCGCCTTCGCCCACGCGCTGCGCGAGCAGGGGATCCGACCCGGCGACGTCGTCGCGATCCACCTGCCCAACTGCCCGCAGTACGCGATCGCCTACTACGGGATCCAGCTGGCGGGCGCCACGTTCACCCCCGCCAACCCGCTGCTGCCACCCCCCGACCTGGCGGCGCAGCTCGCCGACTCCGGGGCCGTGGCGATCGTGAGCTGGGAGCAGGCCTCCGCGGCGGTGCCCCGGGAGGGGCTGCGGTTCGCGCTGGTCACGAACCGGGAGCAGGGCCTCGACCCGAGCGTGCGGCTGCCCGGGCAGGACTTCGAGGAGTTCCACGCGGGCTCCCCCACGACCCCGCCGGAGGTCGAGATCGACCTCGCGGGGCTCGCCCACCTCGCGTACACCGGCGGGACCACCGGGCGGTCGAAGGGCGTGATGCTGCCGCACCGCAACGTCGTCACGAACGTCCTGCAGTACGCCTGCCTCGGCACCGGCACCCGACCCGCGCTCGACGACGAGGGCGGGATCGTGCTCGTCGACCAGGGTCCGCCGGAGGACTACCCCGTCCGGCTCGGCGAGAGCGTGGTCGTGAACATCACGCCATGGTTCCACGCCATGGGCACGGTCGGCGGGCTGAACATCCCGCTGCTGTCCGGCACCACGAGCGTGCTGCACGAGCGGTTCGACCCGGCGGCGTACCTGGCGGACGCCGAGCGGTTCCGGGTCACCTCGCTCGGCGGCGCCCCGCCGCTCTACGCCGCGCTCCTGCGTCACCCGGACCTCGACGGACGGGACCTCTCCTCCGTCCGCTCGCTGACCTCCGGGGCCGCGCCGCTCGCCGTCGAGATGATCGAGGCGCTGCACCGGCGACTGGGCTCCGACGTGGTGGTCGTGGAGGGCTACGGGCTCACCGAGGTCACCATGGGGGCCACCCAGAACCCCACGGCCCGCTCGGCCGAGCGCAGGCAGGGCACCGTGGGGCTGCCCGTGCCGGACACCGAGGTCCGGGTCGTCGACGCCGAGGGGAACCCGGTGCCGACCGGGGAGCCCGGCGAGGTCTGCATCCGCGGGCCGCAGGTCATGACCGGGTACAAGGACCGCCCGGAGGAGACCGCGGCCACGCTGCGGGACGGCTGGCTGCACAGCGGCGACATCGGCGTGCTCGACGCGGACGGCTACCTGCGGATCGTCGACCGGACGAAGGACATGCTGCTCTACAAGGGCTACAACGTGTACCCCCGGGAGCTGGAGGAGCTGCTGTTCCGTCAGGACGGGGTGGTCGGCGCCGCCGTCGTCGGCAGGCCGGATCCGGAGGTCGGGGAGCTGGCGGTGGCGTTCGTGGTGGCGCCGGGCCGGAGCCGGGAGGACGCCGAGGCGATCCGCGAGACGGTGAACGCCCAGGTCCTGCCCTACAAACGGATCAGGGAGATCCGGCTGGTGGCGGAGATCCCGGTGTCCGCGGCGGGGAAGGTGCTGAAGCGGGAGCTGAGGGAGCTGCTGCGCTGAACGGTCCAGGCCCTGACGTGCGGTCGTCCCCACTCCTGACGAACCCGATCGGGTGAGGGCGACGACCCGCGTTAACGGTGCCGTGTGACGGCTCGATTACCCGGACGTGACCGTCCTGCCCGCGTTCCCCCTCGCACCCGCCGTCGACCCGGCGGCGCCGACGATGGCGATCCCGAGGCAGTCCCGAGGAGCTCACCGGGTCCGGTACCCGCAGGAGCGCTCGCGTGTGCCGGTCACGCCCGTGCGGGTCGAG
>NZ_JACBXB010000602.1 GCF_013870575.1 Pseudonocardia pini | reverse complement strand
GGAGAGGAAGTCCACGCCGCGGTCCGGCTGGAAGCGGTCGACGGCGTTGATCAGGCCGGCGAGGGCCAGGTCCCGCAGCGCCGCGGCCTCGTCGTCGGTCCAGTCCCGGACGACGCCGTCCATGGCGCAGAAGTTGCCCACGACGAGGCCGTCGGGATCGAGGACGGGGGCGCCGATCCAGGAGGCGGCGGAGAAGTCGTGGATCTGGGGGAGGTCGCGGGTGCGGTCGTCGGCCGCGGTGTCCGGGATGCGGACCACGTCCCCGGAGTCGATCACGAGGTGGCAGGCCGCGTCCTTCACGGGGGACTCGTAGGTGCCGTCCGGGCCGCACAGCAGGGCCGGGTCCGGCGCTCCCTTGAGGAAGGACCGCACGTCGTCGACCACGGTGAGCGCCACCATCGGGGTACCGAGGATCCTGCCGCCGAGCCGGGTGAGCCGGTTGAACGCCTCCTCCGGCCCGGTCTCGAGCAGCCGGGTCGCCCGCACCGCGGCGACCCGGTCCGCGGCGGCGACACCGAACCGTCGAACCACCACCGGGTCACCGCCTCCCGCAGCCCACGAGCCCGCGGCGGGCGCCACGGACGGTCACAGTGTGCCTCCGACCCGGCGGAGGGCGGACGTCGGTGGGGCCGGTCGGAAACGTGAGCGTTCATGCGCTTGACAGCCGGTCGGGCGACGGGTTCAGTGGACGGATGCGCCTGCCGTTCCGCCGTCCCCTGGTGGGGGACTGGTCGAAGCGACGGCACGTGGACTTCTGCCGGACCGGGGCGGCGCTCTGTCGGTGACGACCACCGAGGGTCGAGCCCATCGCTCGCCCTCCCGTCGTCCCCCTCTCGCCTCCCTCCCGGAGTTCCCATGTCCTCGTCCACGCAGTACTCGCACGTCCCGTCCGCAGCAGACGACCGGTTGACCGACATCGGCGACGCCCTGCTGGAGTCCCTCGAGGCGCTCGTCGACCGGCACCGGTCCCTGCGGGCCGCCGCCGGTGCCGCGGCCCCCAGCGAGCTGATCACGGCCGAGGTCGCCCAGCACCTCGCGGTCGCGCGGTCCGCGCTGCAGCGCTCGCCGCGCCGCGGCTGACCGGAGAGCCGATCCTGTGGCCGGGCCCGGAGTCCCCGGGCCCGGTCCGCGTCCGTGAGGTGCCCATGAGCGTGTCCAGTCTCCCCGTCCTCGACCTCTCCCGCTTCCGCACCGATCCCACGTTCCTGGCCGACCTGCGGGTCGCGGCCCGGGACGTCGGGTTCTTCTACGTGACCGGTCACGGCGTCCCGGCCGAGGTCACCGCCGGGATCGACGAGCTGGCCCGGCGGTTCTTCGCCCTCCCCGTCGAGCAGCGGCTCGAGATCGAGAACGTGCACTCGCCGCAGTTCCGCGGCTACACCCGCACGGGCACCGAGCACACCGGTGGCACCGCCGACTGGCGGGAGCAGATCGACATCGGCCCGGAGCGGGCCGTGGTGGAGCAGCGGCCCGGCGACCCGGACTGGGTGCGGCTGATCGGGCCGAACCAGTGGCCGTCGGCGCTGCCGGAGCTGCGGGACACCGTGCTGCGCTGGCAGGACGAGGCGCTGCGGGTGAGCCGCGAGGTGCTCCGCGCGCTGGCCGCGGCGCTCGGCCAGGCGGAGGGCTACTTCGACGCCTGGTTCGACGAGGAGTCCTCGCTGCACGTGAAGATCGTGCGCTACCCCGGCCGCCCCGACCCGGAGTCCGACCAGGGCGTGGGCGTGCACAAGGACTACGGCTACCTCGCGCTGCTGCAGCAGGACGAGGTGGGCGGGCTGCAGGTCGAGGGCCCGGACGGGCGGTGGATCGACGCCACCCCGGTCCCCGGCTCCTTCGTGGTCAACATCGGCGAGATGCTGGAGATCGCCACCCAGGGCTACCTCACGGCGACCCGGCACCGGGTGGTCAGCCCGCCGGTGGGGGTGGACCGCTTCTCGGTGCCCTTCTTCCTCGGCCCGCGCCTCGACGCCGTCGTCGAGCCCCTCGAGCTGCCCGCCGAGCTGGCGGCCCGGGTCCGCGGGATCAGCGACGACCCGGACAACCCCCTGCACGCCCAGTTCGGGGAGAACGCCGTCCGCGGCTGGCTGCGGTCGCACCCTCGCGTGGCGGAGAAGTACTGGCCCGACGTCCTGGCCCGGCGCCCGTGACGTCGTTCGCCACCCGGCAGCTGCACGCGGGGGCGCGCCCGGACCCGGCGACGGGCGCCCGGGCCGTGCCGATCTACCAGACCACCTCGTTCCGCTTCACCGACAGCGCGCACGCCGCCGCGGCGTTCGCCCTGGAGGACCTCGAGAGCCACGCCTACACCCGGCTCTCCAACCCCACCAGCGCCGTCGTGGAGGAGCGGATCGCCGCGCTGGAGGGCGGGACCGCCGCCGTGGCGCTCGGCAGCGGGCAGGCGGCGACCACGCTGGCGCTGTTCAACCTGGCCCGCGCGGGGGACCACGTGGTGGCCGCCGCGAGCCTGTACGGCGGCACGCACACGCTGCTCTCGTCGACCTTCGCCGACCTCGGCGTGGGCGTGACGTTCGTGCAGGACCCGGACGACCTCGCGGCCTGGCGCGGCGCGATCACCCCGGCCACCCGCGCCCTGTTCGCCGAGAGCATCGGCAACCCGCTGGGCAACGTCCTCGACGTCGCCGCGGTGGCCGAGGTGGCGCACCAGGCGGGCCTGCCGCTCGTCGTGGACAACACCGTGCCCACGCCCTACCTGCTGCGGCCGATCGAGCACGGCGCCGACGTGGTCGTGCACTCGACCACGAAGTTCCTCGCCGGGCACGGCACCGCGATCGGCGGCGTGGTGGTCGACTCCGGCCGGTTCGACTTCGGCCGCCATCCCGACCTCTGGCCGGGGCTGACCGCCCCCGACCCCACCTACCAGGGGCTGTCGTTCTGGGAGCGGTTCGGGCCCGACGGTGTGGCGTACGCGTTGCGGCTGCGCACCCGGCTGCTGCGCGACCTCGGTCCGGCCGCCTCGCCGTTCAACTCGTTCCTGCTGCTGCAGGGGATCGAGACCCTCGACGTGCGGCTGGCCCGGCACGTCGAGAACGCCCAGGCCGTGGCCGAGTTCCTCGAGGGCCATCCGGCCGTCGAAGGCGTCCACTACCCGGGGCTGCCGTCCAGCCGCTGGCACCCGGCGGCCCAGCGGTACCTGCGGGCGGGCGCGGGCGCGGTGGTGGCCTTCGAGATCCGCGGCGGCCGCGAGGCGGGTGCGCGGTTCGTCGACGCGCTGCGGCTGTTCAGCCACCTGGCCAACATCGGCGACGTCCGCAGCCTGGCCATCCACCCGGCGTCGACCACGCACGCCCAGCTCGGCCCCGCGGAGCAGCGGGCGAGCGGGGTCACCCCCGGGCTCGTCCGGCTGTCCGTGGGCATCGAGGGGATCGCGGACCTGATCGCCGACCTGAACCACGCCTTGGAGAAGTCATGACCGCCGGTACGGACGTCGTGTGGCACCAGGAGTCCCGGCTGGCGGGTGCCACGGGGGCGGTGCACGTGCACCGCTGGA
>NZ_JACBXB010000601.1 GCF_013870575.1 Pseudonocardia pini | reverse complement strand
GCCACGGCCGCGGCACTCGCCTCGGTGTCCGCGGCGTACGCGGGATCGGCCCAGATGCTGGGGATGCGGACCAGCCGCTCGAGGTCGGCGCGGGCGGAGGGCAGCACGGCGTCGACGGCCGCGGCGATGGCGTCCCGGTTCACGGCGCCGACCCTACGCCCGAGTTCGCCTACGCTGGAGATATGTCCCGGTTCCTCGCGTCGCTGCTGGAGTCCGCCTCGGAGACGACCCGTGGCATGACCACCGGGGAGCCCGCCGACCCCGTCCGTCGCGTGTGGAGCGAGGTGCACGAGGCGGCACGCGCCCGAGCGGACGCCCTGCGCCGGGCGGGCCTCGGGCCGGGCAGGTCCGTCGGGGTGCTGGCGGGCGAGCCCGCGATCATCGCGCCGCTCGCCCAGGCCGTCTGGCTGCTCGGCGGCAGCGTGACGATGCTGCACCAGCCCACGGCGCGGACCGACCTCGCGCGCTGGGCCGAGGACACGGTCACCGTGCTGGGCATGATCGAGGCGCACACGGTGCTGCTCGGTGCCCCGTTCGACGCCCTCGCCCCGGTCCTCGCCGACCGCGGCGTGCCCTTCCTGCTGATCGACTCGCTGGAGGGCGACCCCGCCGCCTTCACGCCCGACGCCGCCGTCGCAGACGAGGGCGACACCGCGTTGCTGCAGCTCACCAGCGGTTCGACCGCGGAGCCGAAGGCCGTCCGGATCACCCACGGCAACCTGCACGCGAACATCACGGGCATGCGCGAGGCGGCGCGGCTGGACGTCGGGCGGGACGTGATGGTCTCGTGGCTGCCGCTGTTCCACGACATGGGCATGGTCGGCTTCCTGACCATCCCGATGATGACCGGGCTGGAGCTCGTCACGGTCACGCCCGCGGACTTCCTCACCCGCCCGCTGCTCTGGGCCGAGCTCATCTCGAAGTACGGGGGGACCGTCACGGCGGCGCCGAACTTCGCCTACGCCGTGCTCGCCCGCCAGCTCGCGCGGGCGGACCGGGAGCTGGACCTGTCGAGCCTGCGGATCGCGCTCAACGGGGCCGAGCCCGTGGATCCCGGCGCGGTCGCGGCGTTCGTCGGGGCGGGGGCCCGGTTCGGCCTACGGCCGGAGTCGGTGCTGTGCGCGTACGGGATGGCGGAGACCGGCCTCGGGGTGGCGTTCGCTCCGGTCGAGACGGGGCTGGCGGTGGACGAGGTCGACGCCGAGGCGTTGGAGTCCGGGCGCCGCGCCGAACCCGGAGCGGGCCGTGCGTTCCCGCTGCTCGGGCCGCCGCTGCCGGGCATCGAGGCGCGGGTCGTGGGCGAGGGCGGCGAGGTGCTCGGCACCCGCGGCGTCGGCGTGATCCAGCTGCGCGGGGCGTCCGTCACGCCGGGGTACCTGACCGTCGACGGTCCGCTCGCCACCCAGGACGCCGAGGGCTGGTTCGACACCGGGGACGAGGGCTACCTCGTCGAGGACGGCCAGGTCGTGGTGTGCGGCAGGCGCAAGGACGTGATCATCATGGGCGGCCGCAACATCTACCCGACGGACATCGAGCGCGCCGCCGCCGAGGCCGACGGGGTGCGCGCGGGCAACGCCGTGGCCGTCCGGCTCCCGGCGGGGGAGCGGCGGGAGTCGTTCGCCGTGGTCGTCGAGTCCCGCAAGGCGGGGGACGAGGGCGAGGCGGCGGTGATCCGCAAGGACGTCATCGCGCGGGTGGTGAGCGCGGTGGGCGTGCGGCCGGCCCGCGTGGAGATCCTCCCGCCCGGCTCCCTGCCGAAGACGCCCTCCGGCAAGCTCCGCCGCGCGGCGACCTCCGACCTCCTGTGAGCGGCGACAGTCGCTAGAGCGCCTATCGCCACTCACGACTCAGGAGAGGGCGTGGAAGCGGTTCTGGGTGGGCTCGAGGCCCTGCTCCAGGAGTGCCTCGACGGCGTCCGCGGCGAGGTCCACCGCGAAGTCCAGCTCCTTGCGCTCGGTCGGCGAGAACTTCCGCAGCACGTAGTCCGCGGGGTCCTGCCTGCCCGGCGGCCTGCCGATCCCGAACCGCAGCCGCAGGTAGTCCTTCGTGCCGATCGAGCGGCTGATCGAGCGGAGCCCGTTGTGTCCGCCCTCGCCGCCGCCCCGCTTGAGCCGGACGACGCCGAAGCCGAGATCCAGGTCGTCGTGCGCGACGACCAGGTCCTCGGCGGGCACCGAGAAGTACCGGACGAGTCCGGCGACGGGGCCGCCGGACTCGTTCATGTACGTGCGCGGCTTGGCCAGCACGACCTTGCGCCCCGCCAGCCTGCCCTCCGCCACCTCGGCGTTGGACCGCTTGTGCAGGGAGAACCGCGCACCGGCCCGCTCGGCCAGCAGCTCCACCACCGCGAACCCGACGTTGTGTCGGGTGTCCGCGTAGCCGGGCCCGGGGTTGCCGAGCCCGACCACCAGCGCGGTGCCGGCCGCGGCCATCAGCTCTCGGAGTCGGAGGACTCGCCCTCGGAGGCCTCGGCGGCCGGGGTCTCCGGGGCGTCCTCGACGACGCCGGCACCCTCGGTGTCGATCTCGGCCTCGAGGTCCTCGGCGGTCGGCGCCGCGACGACGTTGACGGCCAGGTACTCCGGGTCGGTGCGCAGCTCGGAGCCCTCGGGGAGGACGAGCTGGCCCGCGAGGAACTGGGTGCCGACCGCGGCGCCCTCGACCGAGAGCTCGATGCTCTCGGGGATGTTCAGCGCGTCCGCCTCGAGCTCGATGGTGTTGAGCTCCTGGGTGACGAGCGAGCCGGGGGCGGCCTCGCCGGTGACGATCACCTGCACCTCGACGACGACCTTCTCGCCCTTCTTGATCACGAGGAGGTCGACGTGCTCGATGTACGGGCGGATCGGGTGGAACGTGACCGTCTTGGTCAGCGCCAGCGACGGCGTGCCCGCGATGTTGAGCTCGAGGATCGCGTTGCGACCCTGCTCACGGACGACGGCGGCGAACTCCAGCGACGGGAGCGCGAGGTGCTGCGGGTCGGTGCCGTGCCCGTAGAGGACGGCGGGGATCTTGCCCGCCTTGCGGGTGCGGCGCGCGGCGCCCTTGCCGAACTCGGTCCGGGTCTCGGCGGCGATCTTGGACTGGGCCACGGTGGGTCTCTCTCCTCGGTACTGCGGATGCGTGCGCGCGGCGAGGCGCATCGAGGAGGCGGCCGACAGGCCGACCCACGTCGATGACGGCGGGCTCGACGAACAACCCGCCCTCGCCGCGGAATGTCGAGAAGAGTACGCGAGCCCCACAGGGCCCTGTCCGGTGGGTGTTCTCGTCAGAATCGTTGAAACCGGCGTGTCGCTGCTAAGAGCCGGACGGCGGGTCGCGATGAACCGGATGTCAGCACACAGTCGAGGCATTCGGGGGAAGGCCATGACCGCCACGCACCACGTGTCCAGCGACGTCACCAGCGACACCGACCCGGTCACCGAGGTGATCCCGGCGGTCTCGTCCTTCCCGGTCGTGCCCGCCCAGCGCGCGGCGTCGGTCGAGGACTACCAGGTCATGACCGTCGGCGAGGCCGCAGGCGC
>NZ_JACBXB010000600.1 GCF_013870575.1 Pseudonocardia pini | reverse complement strand
GCGCGCCAGGTCGGCCGCGTCCCCGAGGACCGAGTAGATCGACTCGACGACCACCACGGCCCGCGGCTGCCGCCGCTCGCGCAACAGCCGGGCGAGCGCGGTGAGGTCGGCGTGCGGACAGATCGCGACGGGCGAGCGCGAGAGCCGCGCGCCGTCGACCATCGAGGCGTGGACGTGGGCGTCGGACACGAGCAGGGTGTCCGGGTCGCCGAGCGCGGTGAGCAGCCCGATGTTCGCGGTGTACCCGCTGGAGAAGGCCAGCGCGGCGGGCTGCCCGGTGAGCCGGGCCAGCTCCCGTTCGAGCTCGACGTGCGCGGGGGTCGTGCCGGTGACGACCCGCGAGGCCCGGGCACCCGCCCCCTGATCCCGCAGCGCCTGCGCCCCGGCCGCCAGGAGCCGGGGGTCCCGGCCGAGACCGAGGTAGTCGTTCGACGCCAGGTCGACCAGGTCCACACGGGACCGTCGGACGTCCGTGGCGCGGACGACGTCCGCACGCTCGCGCCGCTCCGCCGCCGCGGCCAGCCACTCGTCGACCGCACCCATCAGCCGTGCACCTCCGCCACCGCACCGACGACTGCGGCGCCGATCGTCGCGACGTCCTCGGATCCCGCGACGAAGGGCGGCATCGTGTAGACGAGGTCGCGGAAGGGTCGCACCCACACCCCGCGGTCGAGTGCGGCGCGGGTCACCGCCGGGACGTCCACGGGCCCGGTGAGCTGCACGACGCCGACCGCACCGAGCACTCGCACCTCGCGTACCGCGGCGAGGTCGGCGGCGGGTTTCAGCGCCGCGCGCAGCTCGGTCTCGATCCCGGGCACCCGCGCGCGGGAGGTCGGGAGCAGGTCCAGCGACGCCGAGGCGACGGCGCACGCGAGCGGGTTGGCCATGAAGGTCGGGCCGTGCAACAGGGCGCGCTGGGGGGACCGGGTGATCGTCTCGGCGACGCCGCTGCTGCACAGCACCGCGGCCAGCGTGAGATACCCGCCGGTCAGCGCCTTGCCGACGCACAGGACGTCGGGCTCGACGTCCGCCCATCCGACGGCGAACAGGGGGCCGGTGCGGCCGAACCCGGTCGCGATCTCGTCCGCGATCAGCAGGAGGTCGTGCTCGTCGGCGATCCGGCGCAGTGCGGCGAGGCACTCCGGGCGGTAGGCGTGCATGCCGCCCGCACCCTGCAGCACCGGCTCGACGACGATCGCCGCCACCGTGTCCGCCTGCGCCGCGACCACCTGCTCGGCGACCGCGACCCAGTCGTCCACATCGGACAGCGAGGCCGGCGGGCGGGGCAGGAACACCTGCTCCGCGACGAGCCCCGGGAACAGCGCGTGCATGCCGTCCTCCGGGTCGCACACGCCCATCGCGCCGGTCGTGTCGCCGTGGTAGCCGCCGCGGAGCGCGACGAACCGGCGACGCCGCGACCGCCCGGTCGCCGCCTGGTACTGCACCGCGAGCTTGAGCGCGACCTCGACCGACACCGAGCCGGAGTCGGCGAGGAACACGTGGCGCAGCGACTCCGGGGCGAGCGCGACCAGCTGCTCGGCGAGGCGGATCGCGGGCTCGTGGGTGAGGCCGCCGAACATCACGTGGCTGAACCGGCCGACCTGCTCGCGCACCGCGTCGTCGAGCACGGGGTTGCGGTAGCCGTGGATCGCGCACCACCACGAGCTCATGGCGTCGACGGCGTCGAAGCGCGTGCCGTCCGCCGCCTCCAGCCGCAGGCGGGTGCCCGCGGCCGCGGTGACGGCGTACGGCGAGGGACCGTCCAGGGCCGCGTACGGGTGCCAGAGCAGGCCGCGGTCCCGCTCGAGGAGGGTGCTCATGCGTTGGGCGCCAACGCTGTTCCCGCTCCGCGCTGCCGGACGGCGAGGGGTTCGCGCTCCTGCTCGGCGGCGGCGCCGAGGACCCGGAAGCCCGCGTCCGCGATCATCTCGAGGTCCGCCTTCGCGGCCTGCCCCTCGCTGGTCAGGTAGTCGCCGAGGAAGAGCGAGTTGGCCAGGTGCAGAGCCAGCGGCTGCAACGTCCGCAGGTGCATCTCGCGGCCGCCCGCCATGCGGATCTCGGTGGCGGGGCAGGCGAAGCGGGCCATCGCGAGGATCCGCAGCGCACGCAGCGGGCTCAGCTCCCAGGTGCCCGCGAGCGGGGTCCCGTCGAAGGGCATCAGGAAGTTGATCGGGATCGAGTCGCTGTCCAGCTCGCGCAGCGCGAAGACCGCGTCGATCAGCTCGTCGTCCGTCTCGCCCATGCCCACGATCAGCCCGGAGCACGGCGAGAGCCCCGCGGCCTTGGCCTTCTCGACGGTGTCCACCCGGTCCGCGTAGTCGTGGGTGGAGCAGATGTCGGCGTAGCGGGACTCGGCGGTGTTGAGGTTGTGGTTGTAGGCGTCCACCCCGGACTCCCGCAGCCGCTCCGCCTGACCGTCCTTCAGGATGCCCAGGCAGGCGCAGACCTCGACCGTCGGGTGCGCGTCCTTGAGCGCCCCGACCACGGAGGCCACCGTGTCCACGTCCCGGTTGCTCGGCCCGCGACCGCTCGCGACCAGGCACACCCGCGCGGCCCCGGCCTCGATCCCGGCGGTGGCCTGGCGGACGGCCTCGTCCTCCTCGAGCCACGAGTACTTGAGGATCTCCGCGGTCGAGCCCAGCCGCTGCGAGCAGTACCCGCAGTCCTCCGGACACAGCCCGGACTTGAGGTTCACCAGGTAGTTGACCTTGACCGCCGTGCCGAAGTGGGTGCGACGGAGCCGGCCCGCGGCGGCGACGAGGGCGAGCACGTCCTCGTCGGCGGCCGCGAGGAGCGCCTGGGCGTCGGCCCGGTCGAGGACGCCGCCCGCGAGCTGCTGGTCGGCCAGGTCGTCGAAGGTTTTGAACACCGTTCAAACGGTAGCCGCGGCCCTGCCCGTCGGGCAAGACCCGTCGCCCGTGAGACTGGTCGGGTGGCGCTGAGCAGGGAACAGGTCGTCGCCGGGGCATACGCGGTGCTGCAGGAGCAGGGTCTGAGCGGGTTGTCCATGCGGCGGGTCGCCCAGGGCCTCGGCGTGCAGCCGGGGGCGTTGTACTACCACGTGCCGAGCAAGCAGGAGATGCTCGCGGAGATCGCGGCCCGGATCCTGGACGGCGTTCCCGGGCCGACCACGGACCCCCGCCAGGCCGCCCGCGAGCTCCGCGCGGCGCTGCTCCGGGCCCGGGACGGCGCCGAGGTCGTCTCCTTCGTCCACGCCTTCCGCCCCGACGCCCTCCCCGCCCTCCAGCAGCTCCCCACACTGTTCGCGGGCCTGCGTCCGCGCGAGGCGGGATGGGCGGCGCGAGCGGTGGTCCACTACGTCCTGGGGTTCGTCGCCGAGGAGCAGAACCGCGCGGAGCTGGTCCGCCTGGAGATCCTCGCCGCGGGCCCGGCGGACGCCGACGAGGCCTTCGAGTTCGGCATCGCCGCCCTCACCCGCCGCCCGACCCGACCCGCGTAGCTGCACCTGCTCTCGCAGGGGGCCGCACGCGGAGCCCGGCGACGATCGACGCCGCGCCCCGC
>NZ_JACBXB010000005.1 GCF_013870575.1 Pseudonocardia pini | reverse complement strand
CGCGGGCGCACGCTCGTCGGGGGCGGTCCGGCCGCGGGGCTCGGTGAGCAGCAGGACGAGGCGCGCGCCCTGCACGCCGACGAGCACGGAGCGGCCGAGCCGGGTCGCGTGCCTGCGCATGCCGGAGAGGACCTCGGCGGCGTCCACGGTGTTCGCGTCGGCGGCGTCCCCGCGGTCCTCCGGCGGGCTACCGACCATGACGCGTACGGCCGCGGCGGGGTCCCAGCCGAGGGCGGCGGCGCGGGAGACCAGCGCGTCGTCCGCATCGCCGCGCACCACGCCGTCGACGACGAGGGCCTCCTGGCGTGCGTCCCACGCTCCGCGGGTCTCGGCCGCGTTGGCGTAGACGGTGGCGGCCGCGAAGGCGATCTCGCGCCCGAACCGCAGCACGGCCTCGACGAGGATCCGGTACTCGGCGTCGTCGGCGGCCAGCGGCGGCAGCCGTTCCTCGAACACCTCGGTGGCGATCCGCACGAGGTCGACGGTCTGGCGCAGCGAGAGCCTGCGGGCGAGGTCGCGCGGCGCGATCCGGAAGGCCTCGGCGGTGAGCCGGATCGTCTCCGAGGGCTCACCGAGCCAGGCCACGAAGTTGCTGACACCCGTCTGGGTGACGAGAAGGACCCCGGCGCGCTGGTCGGCGGGCAGTCGGGCGAACCACGGCTGCCCGTCCTCCATGGCCGACAGGCAGGCGGCCGCGAGGTCGCCGGTCGCCCGTTCCAGGCGTCGCAGCGTGGCCACGGAGACCGCCTGGACGTCGGACAGGGTCATGGGAGAAGCATGACACGCTGGAGGTGGTGTCACAGTGGAGCGCAGACGCGGCATCGACCGGGCGGTGACCGTGCACGAGGGCTGCGAGGCCCGGCACGGCTTCGCCTTCGGCGCGCACTACGACCCGGCGAACGCCTTCTTCGGCGCCCTGCTGGCGCACAACGAGGAGCGGCTCGCCCCCGGCGCGGGCTACCCGCGGCACGCGCACCACGAGGCGGACCTGGTCACGTGGGTGGTGGAGGGGGAGCTCCAGCACAGCGACTCGCTGGGCAACGCCCGGACGGTGCGCCCCGGGACGGTGCAGGTCCTGTCCGCGGGCACGGGCGTGGAGCACGCCGAGCTCAGCGCCGTGGGAACACGTTTCGTGCAGTCCTGGCTGGTCCCCGACGCCCTGGCACCCCCGGAGCTGCGGTCCCGCGACCTCTCCGAGGAGCTGGCCTCGGGCAGCCCCGTCCTGGTCGCCGCGGGTGCCTCCGTCGACACCTTTGCCCTGCCCGCCCCCGTGCGGGCAGCCGAGGGCTCACCCGCACCGGAGCGGGCAGAGCAGAGGTCCGTCTCGAGCCCCCTGTCGCTTCGCCGGGCGGACGCCGCGCTCTGGGCGGCGCGCCTGCCCGCGGCAGCGGTCTGGGAGCTGACGCCCGCACCCTTCGTGCACGTCTACCTCGCCGCGGGCAGCGCGACGGTCCCGCCCGGAGAGGTGGGCGAGGGCGACGAGCTGCGGCTGACCGACGAGGGGGTCACCCTGACCGCGGGCGATCGCGGTGCCGAGGTCCTCGTGTGGACGATGGGCAGCGACCTCAGGCCGTGAGCGTGCCTGCCGAGGTGCCCTCGACCGAGTCCCGGACATCGAGAGCCGGGGTGACCCGGTCCCGCTGGTCACCCCGGCCGTCGACGACGTACGGATCGTTCGCTGACACGCACCACGAGGAGGCAGCAAGCGGAACGGGTTGTGCGCCGGTGGGTGGTGGAGGCCCGGTGGCCCGGGACCCCAGGTGTGGGCTCAGCCGATCGGGGTGACCCCGGTGGCCTGCGGGCCCTTCTGGCCCTGCTCGATGTCGAAGGACACGCGCTGTCCCTCGTCGAGGCTCTTGTAGCCGTTCACCTGGATAGCGGAGTAGTGCACGAACACGTCCGCTCCACCACCGTCGGGAGCGAGGAAGCCGTAGCCCTTCTCGCTGTTGAACCACTTGACGGTGCCCTCTGCCATTCTTGCTCTCCTCGTGCGTGCTCACGGGGCGCTCGCCCCGGGAAAACGCCGGCAGGCCACTACTGTCCGCGCCTGGCCGGGACCCCTTACCACCACCTGGTGGGTCGGCGTCGGGCGGAGCCTAGCGTGATTCGCGTCGCTTGCCGAGAGGTCGTGAGCTGTGTATTCGTCCCGGAACCGGGACGAAACACGAGGGTCGGTACCTGGCCGGAGGGAGGGGTCCGATCGGCGGGACCCCTCCCCCGGACGGGTGAGTCTCAGGCCACTCCGGAGTCCGAGGTCTGCGGCCCGGCCGCCTGCGGGTCGTCGATCCGGTACTTGGCGGCGGCCTCGGCGGCCACCCCCTTGTCGACCTCCCCGCGCGCCGCGAGCGCGGACAGCGCCCCGACCACGATGGACTCCGCGTCCACCGCGAAGTACCGCCGCACCGCGGGCCGGGTGTCGGAGAGACCGAAGCCGTCCGTGCCCAGCGACACGAAGGGCGCGGGCACCCACTGCCGGATCTGGTCCGGCACCGCCCGCATCCAGTCCGACGACGCCACGACCGGCGCGTCGGACCCGCCCAGCGCCCGGGTCACGTACGGCACCCGCGGCTCCGCGTCCGGGTGGATCAGGTTGTGGTGCTCGGCCTCGACGCCGTCGCGGCGCAGCTCGCCCCACGACGTCACCGACCAGACCTCGGCGCCGACACCCCACTCCTCGGCGAGCAGCTCGCGCGCCCGGATCGCCCACGGCAGTCCGACGCCCGAGCCGAGCAGTCGGACCTGAGGGCCAGCGCTGCCCGTCGGCACCTCCAGGTACCGGTAGAGGCCCTTGAGCAGACCCTCGGTGTCGAGCCCCTCGGGCTCGGCAGGCTGCTGGTAGGGCTCGTTGTAGACGGTCAGGTAGTAGATGACGTTCTCGGGCTCGTCGCCCACCATCCGGCGCAGGCCGTCCTTGACGATGTGCGCGATCTCGTACCCGAAGGCCGGGTCGTAGGCGGCGACGGCGGGGTTGGTCGCGGCGAGCAGCAGCGAGTGCCCGTCGTTGTGCTGCAGGCCCTCGCCGGTCAGCGTCGTGCGGCCCGCGGTGGCCCCGACGAGGAAGCCGCGGGCCATCTGGTCCGAGGCCGCCCAGATCGAGTCGCCGGTGCGCTGGAAGCCGAACATCGAGTAGAAGATGTAGACCGGGATCATCGGCTCGTCGTGCGTGGCGTACGAGGTCCCGACGGCGGTGAACGAGCCCACCGAGCCCGCCTCGTTGATACCCTCGTGCAGGATCTGCCCCTGCTCGGACTCCTTGTAGGCCAACATGAGCGAGGCGTCCACAGAGGTGTACTGCTGGCCGTGCGGGTTGTAGATCTTCTGCGTCGGGAACATGGAGTCCATGCCGAAGGTCCGCGCCTCGTCCGGGATGATCGGCACGATCCGGCCGCCGATCCCCTTGTCCTTGATCAGGTCGCGGAGCAGCCGGACGAACGCCATTGTCGTGGCGACCTCCTGCTTGCCCGAGCCCTTCCTGACGGCGCTGTAGGCCGGGTCGCCCGGCAGCACGAGCGCCTTCGAGGTGGTGCGCCGCGAGGGCAGCGCGCCGCCGAGGGCCCGGCGCCGCTCCTCCATGTACCTGATCTCGGGGGCGTCCTCGCCGGGGTGGTAGTACGGCGGCAGGTACGGGTCCGCCTCGAGGGTGGCGTCGGAGATCGGGATGCGCTGCTCGTCCCGGAACTGCTTGAGGTCGTCGAGCGTGAGCTTCTTCATCTGGTGGGTCGCGTTGCGCCCCGCGAAGTGCGAGCCCAGGCCGTAGCCCTTGATCGTCTTGGCCAGGATGACGGTCGGCTGGCCGTTGTGCTCGGTCGCCGCCTTGTACGCGGCGTGGACCTTGCGGTAGTCGTGGCCGCCGCGCTTGAGGCCCCAGATCTGGTCGTCCGACAGCGGCTCGACCAGGGCCTTCGTCCGGGGGTCGCGACCGAAGAAGTGGTCCCGGACGTAGGCGCCGTCGTTCGCCTTGTAGGTCTGGTAGTCACCGTCCGGCGTGGTGTTCATCAGGTTGATCAGGGCGCCGTCGCGGTCCGCGTGCAGCAGCGCGTCCCACTCGCGGCCCCAGATGACCTTGATGACGTTCCAGCCCGCGCCGCGGAAGAAGGACTCCAGCTCCTGGATGATCTTCCCGTTGCCGCGCACCGGGCCGTCGAGCCGCTGCAGGTTGCAGTTGACGACGAACGTGAGGTTGTCCAGCCCCTCGCCCGCGGCCACCTGGAGCAGCCCGCGGGACTCCGGCTCGTCCATCTCGCCGTCGCCCAGGAAGGCCCAGACCCGCTGGTCCGAGGTGTCCTTGATGCCGCGGTCGCGCAGGTAGCGGTTGAACCGCGCCTGCATGATCGCGTTCATCGGGCCGAGGCCCATGGACACGGTCGGGAACTCCCAGAAGTCCGGCATCAGCCGCGGGTGCGGGTAGCTCGGCAGGCCGTGCCCGGGGCCGCCGTGCGACACCTCCTGGCGGAACCCGTCGAGCCGGTCCTCCGACAGCCTGCCCTCGAGGTAGGCGCGCGCGTAGATGCCGGGGGAGGCGTGACCCTGGATGTAGACCTGGTCGCCGCCGCCCGGGTGCTCCTTGCCCCGGAAGAAGTGGTTGAAGCCGACCTCGTAGAGCGTGGCCGACGAGGCGTACGACGAGATGTGTCCGCCGACCCCGATCCCGGGCCGCTGGGCACGGTGCACCGTCATGGCCGCGTTCCAGCGGATCCACCGGCGGTAGTTGCGCTCCGCGTCCTCGTCCCCGGGGAACCACGGCTCGCGGTCGGTGGGGATGCTGTTCACGTAGTCCGTGCTGGTCAGCGACGGGACGCCGACGTGCCGCTCACGCGCGCGCTGGAGCAACCGGAGCATCAGGTAGCGGGCCCGCTGCTGGCCCGCGTTGTCCAGCGCGGCGTCGAACGAGTCGAGCCACTCCGCCGTCTCCTCGGGATCGATGTCCGGGAGGTGGGCGGCGAGTCCGTCGCGGATGACGTGGACGCGGGGTGGGCCGCCGTCCGTGCCGCCCGCCGCGCTGCCGTTGCTGTCGCCGGTGGTGCTCTGGCCGGTCAAGGGGTCTCCCTGCATGGCTCGTACGTGGTCCGTTCCAGTCTCCCGGGCCGCCGTCCACGGTGCGCGACGGAGGGTCGGGCGATGGCCTCTATCGTGCCCCTCGGCGCCCGATCACGGTACGGCGGTTGCGCAGGGCCGCATGGTCGTGTTCGGATTCCGCATCCGAACACCAGTGGAGGCGGCGCATCGTCGTGCCGCCGTCAGAGGAAAAGAGGTGCACGCGTGGTCGCCGCGGAAGATGCCGGACGGACGTCCGACATCGCGGGCAAGCTCGGCATCGAGCCGGGCATGGTCGTCCAGGAACTGGGTTATGACTCCGACGTCGACGACGCGGTGCGAGACGCCGTCGAGGACGTCACCGGCGAGGACATCCTCGACGAGGACGCCCAGGAGGTCATCGACGTCGTACTGCTGTGGTTCCGGGAGGGGGACGGCGATCTCGTCGACACCCTCGTGGACGCCCGCGGGATGATGGCGGACGAGGGGACGATCTGGGTGCTCACGCCCAAGACGGGCAAACCAGGGCACCTCGAGCCGAGCGATATCGCCGAGGCCGCACCCACTGCGGGCCTGGCGCAGACCTCCAACGTCACCCTCGGCGACTGGGTCGGTCAGCGGCTCGTGCCGCCGAAGGCGAACCGGAAGCGGCCCCCGGTCTAGGCTCAGGGGGAAAGCGACCCACCGGGAGCACCGGTGGGTTCCCCGCACGCCTTCGAGGAGAGCGACGCATGGCACCCGAGGTGGGATCCGAGGCCCCCGACTTCACGCTCAAGGACCAGGACAAGCAGGAGGTGACCCTGTCGTCGTTCCGCGGCGACAAGGCCGTCCTGGTGGTGTTCTATCCCTTCGCGTTCTCCGGGATCTGCACCGGCGAGCTCTGCACGGTCCGGGACGACCTGTCGACCTTCCAGAACGACGAGGTCCAGGTCCTCGCGGTCTCCACGGACCCGACCTTCTCGCTGAAGGCCTGGGCCACCGCGGAGAACTACACCTTCCCGCTGCTGTCGGACTTCTGGCCGCACGGCGAGACCGCGAAGGCCTACGGCGTGTTCAACGAGGGCGCGGGCATGGCCGTGCGCGGCACGTTCCTCGTGGACAAGCAGGGCAAGGTCGCCTTCGCCGAGGTCAACCAGCCCGGCGAGGCCCGCGACCAGGACGCCTGGAAGAAGGCCATCGCAGCACTCTGATCACCGACCCCCGGGGCCTCGCGGTCCCGGGGGCCGGGGCGCGTAGCTCAGCGGGAGAGCACTCGGTTTACACCCGAGCGGTCGTAGGTTCGAACCCTACCGCGCCCACCGCCCTCACCATGGGTTCGGCGGCCGGCCGCCCGCGTCGTCCGTCCCTCGGCCCTCTCGCGTCGCCGGGCCGCACAGCCGTCGGCGCGCTGCTGCCGCGCGTTCGACGGCATGCAGGCCCTCGGGTGGACCCCGTCCGCGTCAGGCCTCGGTCGCCTCGTCGACGGCCGCGGCCGACCGGCGACGTCCGAGCAGCCCGTACACGACGAGAGCCAGCCCGCCCACGACGAAGCACGCCGCGCCGAGGTAGCAGGCGGCGTCGTAGCTGCCGGTGCTCTCCCGGATCCCACTGAACAGGTAGGGGAAGACGAAGCCGCTGGCGCCCGCCACCGCGATGCACACGGAGAACAGGACCCCGAAGATCAGCGGCCCGTAGTCCTTGACGAGGAAGTAGGACATGATGTCGCCCTCGGCGCCCAGGCTCAGCGCCACCATCAACGCCCCCACCCCGACCACGACGGCAGGCAGCGCCGGGATCTGCGTGAGCGTGAGGGCGCCGAGGGTCGACAGCGTGAGCATCCCGATCACCACCCAGTAGCGCGACACCATGTCGAGGAGTACGCCTGCCGCCAGCCTGCCGACCACCATGCCGGCGGTGAAGACCGTGGTGACGGTCGTGGCCACCGCAACTCCGAGGCCACCGTCGAGCAGGATCGGCTGCATGTTGGCGGTGAACGCCGATGCCCCGCTGTACATCACCAGGACCGAGAAGGCGAAGATCCAGAAGCGGACCGAGGTGAGCACGGTCCGGGCGCTGACCGGAGGGCGGCCTTCTGCGCCTGCGGTCGCCTCGGCCGCGGTGCTGACCTCCTGACCTGCGGGAACCTGCACGCCTATCGCCACCGCGGGGATGGTCAGCAGCAGGGTGAACCCCGCCAGAACGAGGTAGCCGGTCTTCCAGCCTGCTCCGTAGACGGCCCAGGTGACGAGGGGGATCGCCAGGATCGGCATCACTCCGGCGCCGGCACCGAGCAGACCGAACGCCTTGCCCGCGCTCTTGTCGAACCACAACGTGATCAGTTTGTAGAAGGGCACCTGGCCCCCGAACGCACCGAACACGCCGATCGCCGCGCCGAGGGCGTAGAAGGTGATCTTCGTGACCGGGAGGAACGCCATCAGCGCGACGAGCGCGATGTAGGGGACCAAGCCGACCAGGATGATCGTGCGGATGCCTCTCCGGTCGACGAGCCTGCCGACCACGAGAGCGGCTGCGTTGAAGAACACGATGAAGATCGGCCCCAGCAGCACCTCGGTCGTGCTCCAGCCGGTGGCCTCCGTCATCGGTCTGACGAAGACGCTCGCCGTCATCATGAAGAGCATGGGGCCGGCGCCGTAGCCGATCGCGGAGAAGGCAGCGGTCCTGCCACCGGCCCGCCATTCGTCGGACTGGCGGCCCCTGAGGGCAGAGGGGTGAGTACCGATCGTGGACATGAACGGTCCTCCTTTCGGTCAGCAGTACAGCAGCGGCGGGCGCGGGCGGACTCGGCCGTCCGGTGGCTTACCGAACCGCTGCGTGGACCACGTCCGACAACCGCTGGAAACGGTCGAGGCTGGGGGTGGACGCCATGACTCCCGCGGTCAGGGCCACGAACGTCACGTCGGTCGTCGGGTCGACCCACAGGAGGCTGCTCCCGGCCCCGGCGTTGCCGTAGGTCTCCGCCGAGGCGAGCAGCCCGAACTGGTGCCGAACGGCGGCGGTGCCTCGGACGTTGAAGCCCAGGCCGATGTAGGCGGGCGACGGGCTGAGCCCAGCGCGCAGCGCGGTACCGCGGGTGAGCTCGTTCTCGATCTCACCCGTCCAGTTGCGCCGCGCGATCTCGATGGTCCGGGGAGAGAGGATCTCCGTTCCGTCCAGTGTCCCGCCGGTGCGGAGCATCTCGGCGAACCGGTGCAGATCCGCGGTGGTCGAGGCGGTCCCGACCCAGGTCGCCTCGTTCGAGTCGGCTTCGAAGAGTCCGTACTCACCGGACCTCGTGGTCGACGGGACCCCGACCGGAATGGTGCCGCGCATGTCCGGCACGACGTGTCGCGGTCGCATGTGCGGCTTGATCCCGAAGGCCGTGTCGACCATGCCGAGAGGAGCGAAGAGGTCCTCGGTGAGGATCTCGGTGATTCCGCGCCCGTCCGGGTCCGTGCGGCGGAGGACCTCGCCGAGCAGCGCATGGTTGACCATCGGGGAGTAGTCGCAACGCTGTCCCGGCTCCACGACGCCGTGCACGTGGTCGTAGATGACGGCGAGGACGTCGTCCAGCCGGTCGCCGGTGGTTCCGTGGCCCACCTCCCAGAGCCCCGGCATGCCCGAGGAGTGGGTGAGCAGGTGCAGCACCGTCGCGCGGTCCCGCGGGCTCCCGACGAACTCGGGAAGGATGTCCACGACCCGGTCGGTCAGGGCCAGCCGCCCCAGCTCCGCGGCCCTGAGCACCAGGACGTTCGTGAACGCCTTGGTGAGCGAGAAGATGCTGAAGACCGAGTCCTGTCGGATCACCTGGTCGCCGTCGCGGTCACCGGACCCGACCGCCAGGTCCAGAAGGACCTCCCCGCGGCGCGCCACCCGGACGGCCGCACCGTAGTAGGCGCCGTCGGCGATGTCCTCCTCGACCTTCCGCTCGAAGTGCGCGAGTCGCTGTTTGGACATGAGCTCGCCTGCAACGGTCATCGATCCACCCTGCCTTTCGGGGCGCCCTGGAGTGGGCGCGTCCCGCCGGCGGCGTCGGGAGATCCGAGAGGCGCGGATCTCCTCGCCGACTATCGGTCGTGAAAGGAGGAGTCGACACCGAACCCTGCGCCCGGACGACGTCCTCCGCACCGCAAAGCTAGCCGGCCGCCCGGGGCGACGGTGCCGTCTTCCCGGATAGCGGAAGCCGGCGGTCCCGTCGGGAGAGGCAGGTGCCGCGGCGGCCGGCGTCAGGAGCGGTCAGTGGTGTGCGACAGGCGGTCCGACGGTGCCGGATGCGTCCGGATGCGCGCGGGAGCGGTGTCCGAGGTCCGCATCGCGGTCAGCGAACACGAGATGGCTCGGGCGGCGGCCCGGACCTGCGGCCCGAGCGAGCGGATCTCGGGGTTGTCGGCCCGGGTGAAGACGGAGATCGCGACCGAGACCGCGCGGTCCCCGTCGCGGACGGGCGCGGCGATGGCGAGGTGCTGGTTCGTGAGCTGGCGGTCGACGACCGCGACCCCGCCGCGCCGCACGTCCGCGAGCGCTCGTCGCAGGTGCCCCGGGTCGGTCAGCGTGCGCGAGGTGAAGGACGTCAGCGGTCTGCTCAGCGCGTCCGCGAGCACGTCCGGCGGGGCGAAGGCCAGCAGGACCTGGCCCAGGCCGGTGGCGTGGGCGGGATAGGGGCCTCGCGGCGGGCTGAGCGCGGTGAGCGCCTCGAGCCCCTCGACACGGTCCACGACGAAGACGTCCTGGTTGGACCGTACGGCGAGGTACACCTTCTGGCGCGTGACGCGGAAGAGCTCGTAGAGGTACGGCATCGCCACCGAGCGGAGCAGGCTGCCGTGGGGCGCCAGGTTCGCGACCCGCCAGAGTTTCAGCGCGATGTGGAAGGCGCCGTCCTCGTCCCGTTCCAGGGCGCCCCACTCGACCAGGTCCGCGGCGAGCCGGTGGGTCGTGGAGACGGGCAGACCGGCCCGTCTCGCCAGGTCGGACAGCGTGAGGCTGGGGTGCTCGGGGCTGAAGGCATCGAGCAGGGCGAGCGCACGCAGGGTGACGGACCCCGTCGTGTTGCGGGCCGCAGCGGAGCCCGCGGCTGTCCGGGACGACGCGTGCTCCGTTGCATGCGATGACATTTCCTCACCGTACCTGCTGAATTCCGCGTTCCGGAAGCTGCGTGATCGGCTCGGTACGGGCCTGACACACCTGCGGGATCTCGGGGATGCGGGTGCCGGGCGACGCAGTGCGTCGTCCGGCACCCGCGGAGGTGGGGACCGCCCCGTCAGTGCATCATCGAGCGCGCCCCGCGGCGGCGCGCGAGGTAGGTCGCGATGCCGGCGGCGACCAGGAGGGCGACGCCGTTGAACACGGAGGGCGCCCAGACCGCCGCGCCGAGCAGGCTCAGGCCGGAGACGAGCACCGCGACGAAGAAGACCCCCAGGACGGTGCCGAGCAGGTTGGGCCGGCCCGGCCGGATCGACGTCGCCCCGAGGAAGATCGCCGCGTAGGCGGGGAAGAGGAAGCTGGGCCCCGCCGTCGAGTCCGCGGCGCCCGAGCGAGCCGTGAGGAGCACTCCCGCCAAGCCCGCCAACGCGCCTCCCAGGACGAAGCTGGACACCGCGATGCGGTTGACGTTGAGACCGACGAGCGCCGCGGCGTCCCGGCTCGATCGCAGCGCCTGCAGGTAGCGCCCGTAGGGCGAGTTCTCCAGCAGCAGCCAGGCGAGCACCAGGATCGGGACGAGGACGAAGAGCAGCCGGGGGACACCGGCCCAGTTCAGCGACCCGAAGGCGATGAAGTCCTGGTCGATCCCGGTCGAGATGCTGCCGCCCGAGGTGTACAGCAGCATCGCGCCGGTGAGCAGCAGGCTCATGCCGAGGGTGGTGATGATGGCGCTGAGGCCGTAGCGGGTGATGAGGAACCCGTTCACGAACCCGACGGCCGCGCCCAGCGCGACGGCCAACGCGATCGCCACCGGCACCGGCAGCCCGAAGTCCGCCATCGCCGCTGCGGTGGCGACGGACGCGACCCCGGCGATCGCGCCGGGCGAGAGGTCGAAGTAGCCGCCGAGCAACGGGATCATGCCGCCCACGGCGATGAGGAGGACGACGACCTGGTTGCCGAGCAGCGTGACCAGGTTGGCGCTGGTGAAGAACACACCGGACGTCGCGTCGGAGAACGCGTAGAACACCAGGACGAGCCCGAGGACGAGGAGCAGGCCGAAACGCTCCAGGAACTCGCTCACCCGGGCCCGGCCGTCCCGCTTCGGCACGGCGGGGACGCCGTCGGTCGTCTCGCTCGGTTGGAGCCTGGTCGTGGAACTCATGGGGTGGTCTCCGTAGCAGGGTGGTCAGCAGGGTCGTCGTAGACAGCGGCGGTGAGCGTCTGAACGTCGGGCTCGGTCGTCTCCGACACCACGGAGCCCGACCGGAGGATGAGGACGCGGTCGCAGAACGTGGCGAGCTCGTCGAACTCGGACGCCGTGACCAGGACGGCGGCTCCGAGCGCGGCCGCCTCGCGGATCATCCGGTAGATGTCGGCGCGAGCGCCCACGTCCACGCCCTGGCTCGGCTCGTCGAGCAGCAGGAGGCGGGGATCGCGCGACAGCCACCGGGCCAGCAGGACCTTCTGCTGGTTACCGCCGGAGAGCGACGACATCGGCAGGTCCACGTCGGGTGCCTTGATGCCGAACCGGGTGACCAGCGCCCGGGCGTCGCGACGTTCCCGGCTCGTGCGCATCCGACCGCCCGACCAGTACCTGCGGACCGAGGCGGCCAGCAGGTTCTCCCGGATCGTCAGGTCCGCGAAGTTGGCCATGGTGGCGCGGTCCTCGGGCAGGAAGGCCACCCCGTCGCGCATCATCGCCGCAGGCCCCGAGCGGGTGTCGACCTCCTCGCCGTCGAGCAGGATCCGGCCCGTACTCCGGTCCTCCACCCCGAACACGGTGCGGAGCAGGCTGGAGCGGCCCGATCCGACGAGACCGGCGATGCCGACGATCTCGCCCGCGTCGACGGTGAGGCTGACGCCGCGCAGCTTGGCTCCGCCGACGTCGGACAGCCGCAGCCGGGGCACCTCCGCCGCCGTCCGGGCGACCCGGTCGGGGGACCGCACGGTCCGGCCCGCGATCTGCTCCGCCAGTGCCGTCTTGGTCAGCCCTCGGGTCGAGGCGGTGCTGACGTGCCGCCCGTCGCGCAGCACCGTCACCGTGTCGGTGTGCTCCAGCACCTCGTCGAGACGGTGGCTGATCAGGATCGCGGTCGTGCCGCCCGCCACCAGCCTCGACAGCGAGGTGTAGAGCCGGTTCGCCTCGTCGGTGGGCAGCGCGGCCGTCGGCTCGTCGAGGACGAGGATGCCGTCGGCCGAGGGGCTCTCCGGGTCCTCGTCCTGCTCGAGGGCCCGAGCGATGGCGACGAGTGCCCGTGCGGACGGGCTGAGCCGGTGCAAGGGCGTGTCGGGAGCGCCGTCGATGTGGTACTTGGCGATCAGGCGCTCCGCCCGCGAGTGCACCGCCCGATGGTCGATGCACCGGATGCCGGTGGTGGCGTACCCGTGCCCGATGGACAGGTTGTCCGCCACCGAGAGCTCGGCGAACACCCCGAGGTCCTGGTGCACGAAACGAAGGCCCGCGGCGCGGGCGACCCGCGGGGTGACCGCGGCGGCGTCGACGACCGTCTCGCCCAGTTCCACGACGCCGCCCGGCTCGGCCGAGACGACCCCGGCCAGCACCTTGACCGCGGTGGACTTGCCGGAGCCGTTCCCGCCGAGCAGTGCGTGGATCGTCCCCCTCCGGACGGACATGCTGACGTCGTCCAGGGCGACGGTTCCCGGGTAGAGCTTCGTGACGTTGCGCAGCCGGACCGCGACGTCGGCACCGGGGCGAAGGGGCCCGGGCGGGTCGACCGTGGTGTCAGATGAGGGCAGAGACATGTGCTTCCTCCTGGTCGGTGGCGACGATCAGGTCCGGCCCCACATACCGAGGTACGCGGCGCGGTAGTCGACCTTCGAGGTGAACGCCGCACCCTCCGGAGGCAGGTTGTGGGTGGCGTCGATCAAGGTGTAGCTGAGCCCCATCGGAATGCCCTCCTGGCCGTTCTCGACACGGATCAGGGTGTCCACCATCCCCCACCCGAGCCAGTTGGCGTCGAACGCCAGGTCGGCGGTCTGGATCCCCTGCCGGATGAGGTCGAGGTTGGGGGTGTAGCCGTCGCCGCCGATGACCTTCGTCTGCTGCGCGCGTCCGGTGGCGCGCAACGCCTGCGGGGCCTCGGCGGCCGTGAGGATGGGGTCGTAGGGGGCGAAGACGACGTTGGCGTTCGGGTTCGCCGCGAGGCTCGACGAGAACATCTGCTTCAGGGCGCCGGACTGCAGGTCCTGGGCGGAGAAGCCGATCGAGTCGGAGACCGAGCAACTGGTGCAGGTCGCCAACCGCTGGGTGAACCCCTCGCTGATGTAGCGCGGACCGACGGCGCCCTGCTGGTCCAGCATGATCGCCTGCGCCTTCCCGTCCGTCGTGTACATCGACCAGTCGGCGCGCAGCTCGCCGGACGCCCTGCGGAACTCCGCGGTCGTCTCGTACTCGGCGTTCCACTTGAGCTTGGTGCTGAACAGCGGCGCCCCCGGTGTCTTGCTGTTGGGGTCGTCGCAGTCGAAGGCCTGGCTGACGACGGGGATGCCGGCGTCCTTCGCGGCCTGGTAGGCGGCGGGGATGAACGGGCACTCGATGAGCGAGACGATGCCCGTCGCACCGGCGGCGATCGCCTGGCGGAAACAGACGTTGAACGCGTCGCCGACACCGAAGTTGCCGTCGCACACGGTGGCCGTCATCCCGGCGGCGCGGGCGGCCTCCAGCGCGCCCTTCGCCGGGGTGGCACAGCCCACGTTGGCCTCACCGCAGCTCACGATCCAGATCGACTGGTTCGGCAGCGGTGTGACCGACGGGCCTTCCGGGGCGACGTCCTTGCTGTTGTAGGCCGCCTCGACGGAGGCCTTCACCTCGGCGGGGACGACGTACGCGGGTCCGGTGGCGGCGGCCCCGCCGGTCGCGCCGCCGCAGGCGACCAGCGCCGGCACGAGGAGCGAGGCGACGAGGACGCCGAGTCCGGTCGAACGGTGACGCGAGGCGGACCTCCGTCGCCAGGGCATTCTGGGACGATCGATAGCTGTCATTCGGCCAACTCCACACGTCGTCGGGGTTCGGTCGGGTTGTCGCGCGGGCGGCTCGGCACGAGGCAGCTCGACGGTCCGGCCGGGCTCTCGACCGATGCCACAGCCGGCGTTCGTTCTGCACTCGCCTCGCCGCACGCCACGGGCCTGAGTGAGGCCCCGTCGAGTGCGACGTGGCCCACAGGCTCGGTGCGGGAGCACAGTTCAGCGTGTATGTCGCCGCCGTGTCGGAGGGCTTCCGGATGTCGGGAAGGTCGCCTCGGCGTCGGGCGGCCCGCGGTTATCGTGGCCGCCGTTCGAGCGTGACGACGTGCCTCGTCCCGCGGCTCGATCGGCGGGAACGCACACGAGGGAGCAAGGAATGACCACCACGGAGATCGCGGAGCTGCCCCTCCTGGAGCCGGGTAGCCCTCCTGCGGAGCTGGACCGGCTGAGGGAGCTCGGCTGGGCGGCCAGGAGCGAGCGCGGCCTCGAGGTGCTGCGCCACGACGAGTGCCACGCCGTGCTGAAGCACCCTCTGCTGCGAACCCGGTGGTCGGAGCGCCTCGACGCGTTCGAGCTGCGGGAGGGTCCGGTCCGGGAGATGTGGGACCGGATGCTGATCTCGTCCCAGGGCCCGGCGCGCAAGCGGCTGCGTCGGCCACTGAGCCGGCTGCTCAGCCCGCGGACCAGCGAGTCGCTCCGCGACGTGTCCCGGGAGATCGCCGAGGACCTCGCGGACGAGATCGCCGACGGTGACACGGCCGATCTGCTGGAGGCCGTCGCCTGGCAGCTGCCTCCGCGGATGTACTGCCACCTCGTCTCGGCCGACAAGCGCTTCGCCGCGACGGCCGCGGCCCTGTCCGACGGGATCATCAGCCCGATCCTGACCGTCGACCTCAGCAGGCAGCA
Source organism: Pseudonocardia pini (assembly GCF_013870575.1). GTDB lineage: Bacteria > Actinomycetota > Actinomycetes > Mycobacteriales > Pseudonocardiaceae > Pseudonocardia > Pseudonocardia pini. The sequence continues at coordinate 20,310 of NZ_JACBXB010000005.1, read as the reverse complement.
GGAGTCCGTGGACGCGCTGATCGAGGCCCGGCGCTTCGCCGCGGAGCACATCCGGGCACGGTCGGCCGAGCTCGGGGACGACTTCACCTCCCGGCTCATCCGCGAGCAGGAGAAGTCCGGCCTGTCCGACGCCGAGCTCGTCGACGAGGCGGTGACCCTGATGGCGGCCAGCATCGACAACACCGTCCACCAGATCGCGATCGCGTTCGGTGTCCTCCTCGAGGAGCGCTCGAGGTGGGAGAGCCTGCTCCGCGAGCCGGGTGGGGTCGAGGCGGCGGTCGACGAGACCATCCGGCTGCGGCCACGGTTCGGTTCGATCCTCCGGGTGCCCATCGAGGACGTCGACCTCTTCGGCGTGCACGTCCCCGCCGGGAGCCAGGTCCACGTCAACGTGCGTGCCGCCCAGCGGGATCCGCGGGCCTTCGGAGACGCCACCGACACCTTCGTGGCCGACCGCCAGAGCACCGGCCAGCACGTCATGTTCGGCAACGGCCAGTACAGCTGCATCGGTCGCTTCCTCGCCCGCATCGAGGTGCAGGAGTGCGTGTCGGTCTTCCTCGAGCGCTTCCCCGACCTTCGCCTCGACGGTGACTGGACGGTGCGACACACACCCGTCGTCTCCGAGGTCACGTCGCTGAAGGTCCGGCTGCGGTGAGTGCGCTCGACGACATCACGAACAACGACGCGGAGGGGTCCATGCAGGACGGGAAGCGGCTACACGGCAGGACGATCGTCATCACCGGCGGAGCTCGCGGGCAGGGCGCGGCCGAGGCGGCCGCCCTGCTCGAGCAGGGTGCCGCGGTCGTGGTCACCGACATCGTCGACGAGGTCGGCCAGTCCCTCGCCGAGGGCCTGTCGAGTCTGGGCCGGTGCGAGTACCGCCATCTGGACATCACCTCGGTGGAGGACTGGCAGGCGCTGGCCACCTCCCTCGCCCAGGAGGGGCGGGTGGTGCACGGTCTGATCAACAACGCCGGGGCTCCCCAGCGCGGGCGGATCCTGGACATCCCGCTCGAGGGCTGGAACAGGGGCATCGCCGTCAACCTGACGGGTGCGATGCTCGGGATCCAGCACGTGGCGTCGTTGATGACCGAGGGCGGGTCGATCCTCAACGTGGGATCCATCGCCGCGCTGTCCGCGCACCACCAGGTGTCCTACACCGCTGCGAAATGGGGTCTGCGCGGGCTGACCAAGGTCGCCGCGCTCGAGCTCGCACCGCTCGGGATCCGGGTCAACATCGTCCACCCGGGGTTCATCGACACCGAGATCAACTCCGGCGCACCGCAGAAGCTGCTCGACACGCAGCTGTCGCTCACCCCCGCGGGCAGGCCCGCCCAGCCCGCCGAGATCGCCCATCTCGCGGTCTATCTCATGTCACCGGAATCGAGCTTCCTGACCGGTGCGGAGATCCCGTTCGACGGGGGCTACTCGTCCCACGGCGGCGCGAAGGTCATCCTCGACAGCATCTCGGGGACGACCCCGTCACACCGGAGCGAGCCGACACCGGACGTCGTGCCCGACGAGCTGCCGATCGGTCCGCAGTGACCGCGGGGGAGGCGACGGTGGGTCGGACCGCGATCGGCGCGGACGATCTCCTCGACATGTACCGCTCGATGTACACGATCCGACGGTTCGAAGAACGCGCGGGCCGGTTGTACCGCGACGGTCACATCCCCGGTTTCGTGCACCTCGCGATCGGCCAGGAGGCCGCCGCGGTGGGGGCGTGTCGCCACCTCTCCACCGACGACGTGATCACGTCCACACACCGCGGCCACGGCCACGCGCTCGCCAAGGGGCTCGATCCCCGCGAGCTGTTCGCCGAGCTCATGGGGCGCGAGACGGGAGTGTGCCGCGGGCGGGGCGGCTCCATGCACGTCGCCGACCCGAGCCGGGGCATCTTCGGCGCCAACGGCATCGTGGGTGCCGGCATCCCGATCGCGGGTGGGGCCGCGCTGGCGGCACGGCTGCGCCGGACGAGCGGGGTGGCGGTGGCCTTCCTGGGCGACGGTGCCGTCTCGACCGGGGCGTTCCACGAGGCCACCAACCTCGCCGCGCTCTGGAAGCTCCCCTTCGTCCTGTTCTGCGAGAACAACCAGTTCTCCGAGTTCTCCGCCGCCGCGGACCAGCAACCCGTCGACCTGCAGACGCGTGCGAGGGGCTACGACCTCGCCTACCACCGGGTGGACGGCAACGACGTCGCGGCCACGTCGCAGCTCATGGTCGAGGTGCTCGCCGACGTCCGGGCCGGCAGGGGCCCGTGCCTCGTCGAGGCGGTGACACTCCGGGTCCAGGGGCACTACGAGGGCGATCCGCAGCTGTACCGCAAGGGTTTCTCGCAGACCTTCGCGGACCCGCTCGACGTCACCCGGGGGCAGCTCGAGGTCGGCGGTGTGCGATCCGAGGTCGAGAGGGTCGAGCGGGAGGTCGAGGAGCTGCTCGACCGCGCCGTCGAGGAGGCGATGGCGGCGCCCCACCCGAAGCCCGACGAGCTCGGCGTCGGGATGATCGTCGAGCGTCCGGCGACCCCCGCCGCGGAGGTCGAGCCCTTCACGCCCACCACCGGTCGTGGCGACGGCATCTGGAAGACCTACCAGGCGGTGGGTGCGGCGTTGCGCCACGAGATCGAGGCGGACGAGTCCGTGTTCATCGCCGGCATCGACGTGGGCAAGGGCGGCAACGTCTTCGGCATCATGCGCGGGATGCAGGAGGAGTGGCCGGAGCGCGTCCGGGACACCCCGATCTCGGAGACCGCGATCGTCGGGCTCGGCGTCGGCGCGGCCATGGCCGGCCTCAAGCCGGTCCTGGAGATCATGTACTTCGACTTCATCGGAGTCTGTCTCGACCAGCTGATGAACCAGGCGGCGAAGCTTCCGTACATGACGGGTGGCCGCGCGTCGATGAACCTGACGATCAGGACGCAGTTCGGTGCCGGTCGGTCGTCCGGTGCCCAGCACTCGCAGAGCCTCGAGGCCATGCTGGCGCACATCCCCGGGCTGACGGTCCTCATGCCCTCCACCCCCGCCGACGCCTACGGACTGCTCCGGGCCGCGATCCAGGACCCGAACCCGGTCGTGTTCGTGGAGAACCGACTGCTGTACGGCCAGAAGGGGCCGCGCTGCGAGCCGGACCATCTCGTGCCCATCGGGAAGGCCGCGATCCGCAGGACGGGCACCGACCTCACCATGGTCTCCTACTCGCGATCCGCTCTGGCGTGTGAGGCCGTCGCCGAGAGACTGCAGGCGGACGGCATCTCGTGCGAGGTGATCGACCTGCGCACCATCGCCCCGCTCGACGTGGCCACCGTGCTGGACTCCGTCCGCAAGACGAACCGGCTGCTCGTCGTGCACGAGGCGCACCGCGACTTCGGGGTGGGCGCCGAGATCGCGGCGCGCATCGCCGAGGACGGGGTCTGGTTCCTCGACGCACCGATCATGCGGGTGGGTGCTCGGTCCGTCCCGGCCCCGTACAGCCCGGTGCTGGAGAAGGAGTGGTTGCCCGACGAGGAGCGGATCGCCGAGGCCGCGATGAAGCTGGCGCGGGTATGAGCGGCGACGGGGCGAGCCCGCGCACCCTGAGGGAGCTCCTCTCGGCGCAGCAGGAGCGGCACGGCGACCGGACGTTCCTGGTCTTCGAGTCGGCGCAGGGCACCACGTCCACGTTCACCTACGACGAGTTCGTCGACCTGGTCCGCCGCACCGCTCAGGGCTTCAGCGGGCTCGGCATCGGACCGGGCGACGCCGTGGTCCTGCACCTGCCCAACTGCCCCGACTTCCTCGTGTCGTGGTTCTCGCTGGCGTGGATCGGAGCGGTGGCGGTGCCGTCGAACACCGCCAACACCGAGCGGGAGCTGCGCCACCTGGTCCAGCACTCCGAGGCGGTCGCCTACGTGACCACCGCGGCCTACGAGCGGCTCTTCGACCAGGTCGTCCGGGCCGACTCCGGGGAGGTCCTCGGGATCCTGGCCGACGGCCCGCGCGGTCGCGCCGCCGAGCGGACCGTCGAGGGCCTGGGCCTGGCGGGCGGCGAGGCTCCGGACGTCCCGCTGGACGGCGACGCCGTGTGCGAGCTGTTGTTCACCTCGGGCACGACCTCGGCCCCGAAGGCGGTGATGGTCACCCACGCCAACCTGATCCGAGCGGGGGTCCGGAAGGTCTTCAGCTACGAGTTCGGCCCGGAGGACCGGCTGATCACCGCGCTGCCCCTGTTCCACGCCAACGCCCAGACCACCACGGTGATGGCCGCCCTCGTCGCCGGAGCGACGTGCATCGTCCTCGAGTCCTTCAGCGCCAGGCGCTACTGGCGTCAGGTGCGCGAGCACCGGGCGACCAGCACGAACCTCGTCGCGATGCAGGTCCGCACCCTCCTGGCACAGCCTCCGGACGAGGAGGACCGGGCGCACTCGCTGCGCGTCAACTTCTACGCCATCAACGTGCTCGACGAGGAGAAGGAGGCGTTCGAGCGGCGGTTCGGACTCAGGCTGATGAACGGGTGGGGGCTGTCCGAGGCGATGTGCGTCGTCACCCGGGCGCCCCTCCGGGGCGAGGACCGATGGCCGTCGGTCGGGCTGCCGCTGTACGACCGGGCCGTCCGGATCGTCGACGACGAGGGCGCCGACGCACCGACCGGCACGATCGGCGAGATCGTCGTGGCGGGCACCCCGGGCGTCACGCTCATGAAGGGCTACTTCAAGGACCCCCAGGCCACCGCGGAGGCCCTCCGCGACGGCTGGCTCCACACCGGCGACAACGGGTACCTCGACCGGGACGGGTACCTCTACTTCTGCGGCCGCCGCAAGGACATGATCAAGCGTGCGGGGGAGAACATCGCGGCGGTCGAGGTCGAGCAGGTCCTGCTGACCCACCCGGCGGTCGCCGAGGCCGCGGTGATCGGCGTCCCGGACCCGGTCCGTGACGAGGCGGTCATGGCGTTCGTGATGGTCGACGACGGGCACACCCTGTCGACCGACGACCTCACGGAGCACTGCCGGGGACGCCTGGCGGACTTCAAGATCCCGACCGCGATCCAGATCGTGCACGAGCTGCCCAGGACGGCCATCGGGAAGATCGAGAAGAAGGCGCTCCGCCGGATGGTGGGGGAGTCCTCGTGAGCGATCTCGTCCGGGAGGCGGCCACGAGGTGCCGCGCTCTCGTCGGCTCCGGCGGCAGCCGACCGCTCGGGGTGCTGGACCGGCTCGCCATCGAGCGGTTCGCCTCGGCGGTGGGCGCGGGAGCGGACCGACGGCCGACGTCGGCGACGGGCCGGGTGTCGGCTCATCCCCTGCACGTGCCCGCCGTCGTCGGGTGGACCGGAGGGCCCCCGACCGAGGGCCTGCGCGACGACGGGTCGGCCGCCGCCGTCGTCGACGAGCTGCCGTTGACCGGACTCCGGCTGATGGGCGCCGGACAGGACCTGGAGTTCCACCGGACGATCGAGGAGGGGACGGCTGTGACGGTGGAGACCACGGTGGAGAGTGTCGAGCTGAAGAACAGCTCCACGGGCGAGATGCTGCTCCTCACCTTCCGGCACCTGTTCTCCGACGACCAGGGGCAGCCCCTGGTCACGTGTCGCGAGAGCCTGATCGCGCGATGACGGGCGACGCGACCGTCCGCGCCGCCCCGGTCTCCGTGGGCGACGCGATCCCGCCCCTCGTGGTCACCCCAGGCGAGGTGCAGCTCTTCCGCTTCAGCGCGGCGACGTGGAACTCCCACCGGATCCACTACGACGAGGGCTATGCGCGGTCCGAGGGCTATCCGGGAGTCCTGGTGCAGTCGCACCTGCACGGGTCACTCCTGAGCCAGACCGTCCTGAACTGGGCGGGGCCGCACGGTCGGCTGCGTCGATTCCGGTGGCAGAACCGTGCCATCGCGGTACCCGGGGACACGCTGACGTGCACGGGCACCGTGACCGCCGTCGGTGTCGAGGGCGAGGCACTCGTGGTCGAGATCGAGCTCGAGGGCCGCAAGCAGGACGGGACGCTCTGCGCACCGGGCGCGGCGACCGTCGAGCTGCCCTCCGCGGGGCGGTTCCGATGACCGGCGTGGGCACCGGCGACGCGATCCTGGAGCGGGTGGCGGGATTCGCGGCCGATCTCCGTCTGGAGGACGTGCCGGACGCGGTCGTGGAGCGGACCAAGCTGATCCTGCTGCACAACATGGGCGTCGCGGTGGCCGGCTACCGGTCGGACGAACCCGCACTGATGCTGGCCCGCGAGACGGCGGGGCCCGCACGGCTGTTCGTCGACGGTTCGGCCGCCGCCATCGATGCCGCGGTCCTGGCCAACGCCGCCATGATGCACGCGCGCACCCAGGACGACTCCCAGCTCGCCGCCCAGACCCACATCGGCTGCACGACGCTGCCCGCGCTGCTCGCGCTGGCCGACCACCGCGACGCGAGCGGGACGGCACTCCTCGAGGCGATGGTCGTGGGGTACGAGGCGGCGAGCGCGGTGGGCCGGGCCGCCGCCGCGGCGGCCACCGCGCGGGGGTTCCGGGCGACCAGCGTCTTCGGCGCGTTCGGTGCGGCGGCGGCCTGCGCCAAGCTGCTCGGGCTGAGCCCGAGCTCCGTCGCCGACGCGTTGGCCTGCGCCGCCGCCTTCGGTGGGGGCGTCAACCAGACCTGGGTCTCCGGTGGCGAGGAGTGGCAGTACCAGCCCGGGGTCGCGGGCCGCAACGGTCTCACGGCGGCGCTGCTGGCGGAGCGCGGGCTCCTCGGGGCGCGCGACGCGCTCGAAGGCGGCAGCGGTCTGTACCGGGCGGTCGGCGGCGACGGTCTCGACGCGGGAGATCCCGCCGGACACCTCGGCCGGGACTGGATGATCCTGCAGGTCACCCCCAAGGCGTACCCGGTGTGCGCGTTCAACCAGGCGCCGGTGGGACTGGCCGTCCGCCTCCGCAGGCACACGGCGGACCTCGGCGAGGTGACGGCCGTCCGGCTGTCGATGCCCCCGAGCCAGGCCCACTATCCGGGGATCGACAGCCGGGGGCCGTTCGCGGGCAAGGGGGAGGCCCTGATGAGCGCCCGGTTCTGTGTCGCCGTCGCCCTGTCGCGGGGGCGCGTCGGCCTGCAGGACCTGACCGGTCCGCTGTCATCGACAGAGCAGGACCTCGTCGGCATGATCGACGTCGTCTCGGACGGCACGCTGCCCGACGACGCCGTCCGGCTCGAGGTCGACACGGCGGGGGAGACCTTCGCGCTGGGCTACGACCCGGCCGTCGATGCCCCGACCTGGGATCGCGCGGCGGCGGAGGCCGCGTTCGAGCGGCTCCAGCCGGAGTCGCCACAGTCCCCGGCCGACGCCGCCGCGCTGCGGGACCTGTGTCTGGGCATCGAGGCGCGCACCTCGCGCGCCCTCGTCGAGGCGACGTTCGCCCCGCGGCCGTCGTCGAGTGGAGGAGCAACCCCATGAGTGAGGTGAACGACCGGACCCCGGTCGTCGTCGCCGGTCGCCGGTCGCCGATCGGACGTGCCTTCAAGGGCTCGCTGCGCGAGGTCCGGCCGGACGACCTGGCCGCGCAGGTCGTCCGTGCGGTGCTGCGTGACCTTCCCGCCGAGGTCGTCCCCGACATCGAGGACGTGATCCTGGGCTGTGCACAGCCTGCCGGGGAGGCGGGATACAACCTGGCCCGGGTGGTCGGCCTCCTCTCCGGTCTGCCGTCGGCGGGCGGTGTGACGGTCAACCGCTACTGCGCGTCCTCGCTGCAGGCCGTGCGGATGGCGGCGCACGCCGTGCAGGCCGGGGCGGGCGCCTCCTACGTCGCCGCGGGCGTCGAGACGCTGAGCCGCTACGTGAACGGGGGCGCGGACTCGGGCGAATTGAACGCGGCCTTCGCCCCGGCCGCGGACCACACCGCACGCTGCCTCGCGGACGACGCCGAGTGGCACCCCGGGACCGAGGTGGGCGACGTCTACGTGTCGATGGGGGCGACCGCGGAGTTCGTCCGCAGGCGGGAGGCCGTGAGCCGCCGTGACATGGACGAGTTCGCCGCCCTGTCGCACGCCCGGGCGACGGCCACCCGTGACGCGGGCCTGGAGACCGCGGCGATGGTGCCGGTCGAGCTCGCCGACGGCACCCACGTGACCCGAGACGACGGCATCCGGCCCGACACCACGGCCGATGTCCTCGCGTCGCTGCGGCCGGTCTTCCACCCCCGCGGGGAGGTGACCGCGGGCAACTCCTGCCCGCTGAGCGACGGCGCGGTGGCCCTCGTGGTCATGTCCGAGGGGCGGGCGGGCGAGCTGGGGCTCGAACCCCTGGTGCGGATCGTCGACTCGGTGGTGACCGGGGTCGAGCCGGAGCTGATGGGCCTGGGGCCGGTCCCGGCGGTGTCACGCCTGCTGGCCCGCAACGGCAGGGCGATCGGCGACGTCGACCGGGTCGAGATCAACGAGGCCTTCGCCGCGCAGGTCCTTCCGTGTGCACGCCGGCTCGGGATCGACCCCGCGCGCCTGAACACCCGGGGCGGCGCCATCGCACTCGGCCACCCGTTCGGCATGACCGGCGCCCGGCTCGTCCTGAGCCTGGCGCAGACGTTGGCGGCGGACGACCTGACCACGGGGGTCGCGGCCCTGTGCGTCGGTGGGGGACAGGGCATGGCCGTCCTGCTGGAACGGGTCTAGGCCATGGGGGAGGCAGAGAGCATGCAGCAGGACATCGTGACGAGCTGGACCGCCGATCGGGGCGCGCCCCGGCTCGCCCCGCTGGGTCGGGAGGAGTACCGACGCCGCCGGGAGGCGGCCGGCAGGCCGGTGCCGGACTCGGCGCAGCTGAACATCTCCCGCACCTGGGCCCACAGCCCCGGCCTGGCGGAGGCCCAGGCGCCGCTCCAGCGGTACCTGTTCAGCGGGTCCGCCTTGAGCCCTCGGCTGCGGGAGATCGCGATCCTGCGGGTCGGGTGGAGATGCCGATCCCGGTACGAGTTCGCCCAGCACGTCCTCTTCGCCCGCTCCGCGGGTCTCACCGACGCCGAGATCGGGGCTCTCGCCGGTGGCGACGCCGGGCCGGGCTGGTCGGAGCTCGACCGCCTCGTCCTCGACGTCGTCGACGAGCTCCACGCCGCTCATGACCTGACCGACGAGACCTGGGACAGGGTGGCGGGCCTGCTGCCCGTCGGCGAGGTGGTCGACCTGCTGTCGGTCATCGGTCGGTACTGGACCGTCTCCGTCGTCGCCAACGCGCTGCGCCTCGACCTCGAGCAGCCCGCCGCGACGGCGTTGGCCGAGGTCGTCGGGTCGTCGGAGGAGCCCACATGACCCCGCCGCAGTTCGCCTACATGGTGGGGATCGATCCCGGCGAGAGCCTCACCGAGCGCGAGACCGAGGGGTTCGCGCGGTACTACGACGACGTCCATCTCGCCGAGGTGACCCTCGCGAACGGGTTCGCGCGGGGTACCCGGTACGAGGCCGTGACACCAGTCTTGGCGCCGAGCGGGCCGTCGGTGCCGGGGCCCCGGTGGCTCGCCGTCTACGAGATCGAGGACCCGACCGCCGCCGAGAGGTACCTGCGCGACCAGCAGGTCCCGGGGACCGGGTTCCGCTACACCCCGGGCCCGGTGGACTGGAGCCTCATGACGGTCCGGTGGCGCATGATGGCGCGCCTGCTCCCCGGTTCGTCGGCCGGACCGCTCCCCTCCGACCTGTGCCTCGGGGCCCACGAGGCCGCCACGACGGCCGGTGGCACCGCACCTCGCGGCGCCCGCACCTACGAGGTGGTCGCCGAGCTGGCAGGTGCGGGTCCCGGTCGTGTGCTGTCGTTGCGACCGAGCTCCTCCGAGGCCGGCGAGGACCCGGCCGGACACACTCCGCGGCCCGTCACGGCGCCGCACCACTTCCGACGCGTGGGAGAGCATCATGCCCGGTGAGCACCGTTTCCCCAGCCCGCTCGACGTGCCGCGCGACCTCGCGGAACAGGCACTGAGCGGCTCCTTCGACGTGGGGGATGCCCGCATCCACCACATCACCGACGGCATCATGTTCGGGCGCAGGCGGTTCTGGTTCACCGGTATCGACCCGGCGTTGTGGACCGCCCCGTTGGGGATCACGGATCCGGACACCGAGTTCCCCGTGAACTTCGGTCTGTTCGTGGTCGAGCTCGCCGGAGCGGTCACCCTGGTCGACTGTGGCTTCGGCCCCGGCATCCACGACCTCGGCGAGTCGCGCGGTGGCGACGAGATGAGGCACCGCCTGCGGGAGATCGGGATCGGGCCCGACGACGTCGACCGGATCGTGTTGACCCACATGCACTACGACCACTGTGGGGGACTGGTCACCGACGCCGGCACCGCGCAGGCGCGGTTGGCCTTCCCCCGTAGCCGGGTCCTCGTCCATGCGGCCGAGCTGGCGTACTGGACGGGTCCCGACTCCGAGACCGACCCGATGGGCACCTACGTCCGGGCCCGCATCCTGCCGGTGATCGAGGCCGGTCTCGTCACCACCTTCGACGAGGAGGCGGAGATCGCTCCGGGAGTCACCGCCATCCCGATGGCGGGGCACACACCCGGCCACACGTGCGTCCGGGTCACGAGCCGCGGCGAGGACTGCCTCCTGGTCGGCGACCTGGCCCACCACCCCATCCACTTCCGCCACCACGACTGGCTGCCGGAGATCGACGCCGACCCGCGTGCCTCGATCGAGGCACGCGGGGCGCTGGCCGAGATGGCCATCGACCTCGACGCGATCGTGACCGGACCCCACATGCCGATCCTGACGCTCGGCAGGCTCGGCCGGGACGCCACCGGCGAGGTCACCTGGAGTCGGGTGGAGCCCGGGGACGCGAGCCGACGCCCCGCCTCCGCGAAGCGCGGGGGAGTCCCCCGTGCCTGACCGTGCGGGTACCGGCTCGGACACCGCCGGGGGCGAGGGCGTGCTCCTCGCCGTCGGGCTCGACCACGGCCCCGGCGAGCCCGGCAAGGAAGCCCCGTGGACCGACGGGCTGACCCGGGCCGTGGTGGAGGTCGTCGCCGCGGCCCCGGGAGTGACCCGGGGGTCGGCCTACCGGCTGGTGGGTCCCGACGTGCGCGGGGACCTCGGCCCCGGCAGGCTCCTGCTGTTCGAGGTCGCGGGTGACCGGGAGGTCCGGTCGCTCGTCGAGCGGATCGCCGCGGAGACCGCCGCCGGGACCGGGTCGGTGCCCGAGGCCCGCTGGGAGATGACCTGGCGCCGCCACCCCGGTTTCACCCACACGCTCGGCGACGAGGGCGACCCGTACCTCTTCCTCGTCGGGATGGACGTGCCGGACGGCACCGACACGGCCGGGCTCGCGGCCTTCAACGCCTTCTACCGCGAGACCCATCTCGCCGAGGTCGTCGCCGCCATGGGGTTCCGCCGGGCCGTCCGGTGGGAGGCCGACCGGGTGTGGCGACACCCCGAGCCGGGCTGCCCACGGTTCCTCGCCGCCTACGAGGGCGACGAAGAGGTGATCAGGGCCCAGGCCGATCCCGCGGGGCGACCCGCCATGCAGATGGAGGGCCCGCCCGCCTGGAACGGGCGGCGGACCGCGTGGCGCCTGCTCTACCGCCGCATCGCGGGCGTCTCCGCCCGCGGCGGCGACCCCCACCGAGAGCCTCGGACCCGAGCGTTCTCGAACCCCCGCCCCGCGCTCCACGGACGCGCGGAACACACGGCCCCCTGAGAGGAGCACCCATTGGACTTCACGATCCCCGACGAGTACCGCCAGCTCACCGAGTCGGCGAGGAGGTTCCGCGAGACGGAGCTCATGCCGCTCGAGCAGCAGTTCCTGCGTGACGGGGCGTTCTCCCCCGAGCTGCGGACGGAGCTGGAGCACAAGGCCCGACGCCACGGCCTGTGGGCGCTCGACGTGCCCGAGGAGTACGGGGGGCAAGGGGTCGGCACGCTCGGTGCGTGCCTCGTCGCCGAGGAGCTCTTCAAGCACCCGGCCATGCTGCAGCTCGGCGGTTCCCCCGAGCCGATCCTCTACTCGTGCACCGACGAGCAGAAGAAGCGGTACCTCTACCCGACGATCGAGGAGGGCCTGCGCAGCTGCTACGCCTTCACCGAACCCGACACCGGGTCAGACTTCGCCGCGGTGCGGACCACCGCCGTGCGGCGCGGCGAGGGGTGGGTCCTCAACGGCACGAAGACCTTCATCTCCGACGTGGAGCGGGCGGGCTTCTGCATCGTGTTCGCGACGACGGACCCGGCGCTGGGGGCGAAGGGGATCACCTGCTTCCTGGTCGACATCGGGACCGCCGGTTTCGAGGTGTCGCGGCCCATCCCCACGATGGGCGACGCCTGGGAGCCGTACGAGCTCACCTTCCGGGACTGCGAGGTGGGCGACGAACAGCGCCTCGGCCCCGTCAACGGAGCCTGGAAGCTCGCCGCCGACCAGCTGACCCACGGCCGGGCGAAGATCGCGGCCTTCCAGCTGGGGATCGCCCAGCGCTGCCTGGACCTCGCCGTCGACTGGGCGAAGGAGCGCAGGACCTGGGGCAAGCCGCTGGCGTCGCGACAGGCCATCCAGTGGATGATCGCCGACTCGGCGGTCGAGCTCGACGCGGCGCGGCTCCTCGTCTACCGCGCCGCGTGGATGGCGGACGCGGGCGAGGACATCCACCACGCCGCGTACGCCGCCAAGCTGTACGCCACGGAGATGGCGCAGCGGGTCACGGACCGCAGCCTGCAGATCTTCGGCGGTCTCGGGTACAGCCGGGAGCTCCCCATCCAGAGCTTCTACCGGCAGGTCCGGGTGTGGCGGATCGGGCACGGCACGAGCGAGATCCACCGGTGGATGATCGCGCGCAAGCTCCTCGGGCTCGGCTCGGGCGACTGAGGCGACGGGATGATCGAGTACTCGATGCTGATCGCGGGCGAACCGGTGTCCGCCCGCGGCGACCGCCGGTTGCCGGTGGTCAACCCCTTCGACGGCGACCGCTTCGGCACCGTCCCCGACGGCACTCGGGAGGATGTCGACGACGCCGTGCGGGCGGCGCGCTCCGCGTTCGACTCGACATGGTCGAGCACGCCGGGGGTTCGCCGCGCGGAGCTGCTGCACCGGCTCGCCGCGATCATCGCCGCCCGGGCCGACGAGCTGGGCACGTGGGAGACGCGGGACAACGGGAAGCTCCTCGCCGAGACGCGGGCGCAGGCCCGCTTCGCGGCGCGGAGCTACGCCTTCTTCGCCGGCTACGCCGACAAGCTGTACGGGCGCGTGATCCCCCTCGACACCCCTGAGACGTTCGACTACACGCTCCGCCAGCCCCTCGGTGTGGTCGCCCTGATCACCGCCTGGAACTCGCCGATGCAGCTGCTCGCGAACAAGCTGGCGCCCGCGCTGGCCGCGGGGAACACGGTCGTCATCAAGCCGTCCGAGCACGCGTCGGTCACCACCGTCCTGATGGCCGAGATGGTGGCGGAGGCGGGATTCCCGCCCGGCGTCGTCAACATCGTCACCGGGGGAGCGGAGTGCGGTCGGGCCCTGACCGAGCACCCCGGGCTGGACGGGATCAGCTTCACCGGCAGCCTGCCGACCGGCCAGGCGATCGCGCACGCCGCCGCTCGCACCATGGTGCCGGTGACCCTCGAGCTGGGCGGGAAGTCGGCGAACATCATCTTCGACGACGCCGACCTCGACGTCGCGTTGCGCGGGGCGATCGTGGGCATCTTCTCGGCCGGGGGCCAGACCTGCATCGCCGGGAGCAGGCTGCTCGTCCACCGGCCCCTCTACGACCACGTCGTCACCGAGCTCGGTGCCCGGGCCGACCGCATCAGGCTCGGTGACCCGCTCCTCGCCTCGACACACATGGGGCCGGTCGCGAACGAGCCCCAGTGGGACCGCGTCACCACCATGGTGCAGGCCGGGGTCGAGTCGGGAGCCCGGCTCGTCGCGGGCGGGGGGACCCGTGATGCGGCGTTCCCCGAGAGCGGGCTCTTCGTCAGACCGACGGTCTTCGCCGACGTCGACAACGCGTCGCCCCTCGCGCGTCAGGAGATCTTCGGCCCGGTGCTGTCGATCATCCCGTTCGAGTCGGAGGAGGAGGCCGTCACCCTGGCCAACGACTCGGACTTCGGTCTCGCGGCAGGCCTGTGGACTCGCGACCTGAGTCGGGCCCACCGGGTCGCCGAGCAGATCGTGGCGGGGACGGTGTGGGTGAACACCTACCGGGTGAGCGCGGCGCAGGCGCCCTTCGGGGGCGTCCGGATGAGCGGCCAGGGCCGGGAACGGGGCGCCGAGGCGTTGGACGGGTTCCTGCGGACGAAGAACGTCCTGCTGAACCTGTCGGGTTCGATCGCGGACCCGTTCGACGATCTCGTGGAGGTGGACGGATGAGCGACGCGCGGACGTCGGACGGTCTCGTCGGCCTCGTCGGCCTGGGCAACATGGGGGCCGCGGTCGCGGAGCGCCTGGCGCCCGCCCACCGGCTCGTGGCGTACGACCTCGACGCCTCCCGCCGTGCCGCGGCGCGTGCGGGCGGCGTCGGAGTGGTCGACGACCTCGCCGGCCTCGCCGACGCGCGTCTGGTCGTGCTCTCCCTGCCGAAGCCGGAGGCCTCCACCGCGGTCGTGGGCAGGCTCGCCGAGGTGCTGGCCGAGGGGAGCCTCGTCGTCGAGACGAGCACGGTGAACCCGCACGACGTCCGCCGGCTCGCGGAGACGGCCCGCTCGGCAGGGCTGCGGACCGTCGACGCCGCCATCCTCTCCGGGGTCGCCGCCATGCGCTCGGGCGACGCGACCCTGCTGACGGGTGGCGAGGAGGCCGATCTGGCGGCGGCCGAGCCGGTCCTCACGACGATGAGCAGGCGGCGGCTGCACTTCGGCCGGCTCGGATCCGGCATGGCCGCGAAGGTCGTGAACAACGCGGTCGCCCACTCGGTCATGGTCGTCCTGGCCGAGGCCCTCGCCCTCGCCGGGACCAACGGCATCGAGTCGGCGGCACTCGTGGAGCTGCTGAAGGACCCCGAGGCGGGCCTCATGCGGCCCCTGACCCACCGGGTCGCCGAGCGGGTCGCCCGAGCGGACTTCGCGGGCGGGATGCCGACCGAGGCCGCACGCAAGGACTCGGCCCTCGCCCTCGAGCTGGCGGGGGCGTCGGGGGTGCCGCTCTTCGGGATCCAGGCGACGCACACGGTGTACGAGCTCGCCGTCGCCGCCGGTCTCGGTCGGGACGACTACGCATCGATCGCCACGTTGTGGCAGCGGTGGGACAACGCGGGTCACGGGACCGCGCGGGAAGGCGGACAGCGATGACGGTGCAGACGGACACGACCTCGGAGGCCGGGCCGGACGGCCGCGACGAGGAGTTCGACGTGGTGGTGGTCGGCGGCGGCAACGCGGGTTTCTGTGCGGCACTCGCCGCCGCCGACGAGGGGGCGTCGGTCCTCGTCCTCGAGAAGGCGCCGTTCGGCGAGCACGGCGGGAACACCTTCTACACGGCGGGTGCGACCCGCGTCGCGTTCTCGGAGATCGACGACCTCGTGCCGCTCCTGGACCAGGAGAGCGTCGACCTGCTCCCCCGCACGGTCGTGCCGCCGTACCCCGAGGCCGCCTTCCGAGAGGACATGGCCCGGGTGACCGAGGGTCGGAACGATCCCGAGCTCACGGAGATCCTCGTCGGCAGCTCCACCGACACCGTTCGCTGGCTGCACGCCCACGGGATCGGCTACCGCCTGATGTTCGAGAGGCAGGCCTACGAGCGCGAGGGGGTCTTCACCTTCTTCGGGAACCTCGTGCTCGGGGTGGTCGGCGGCGGGAAGGGCCTGGTCGAGCAGCACCTCCGCGCCGCGGACCGGGCGGGGGTCCAGGTCCGCTACGGCGCCGCCGTCACCGGGCTCCTCACGAGCCCGACCGGAGAGGTCGACGGTGTGGTCTACCAGGACGGGGAGGTCTCGCACCGGGTCTCGTCGAGCGCTGTCGTCCTCGCTGCGGGCGGGTTCGAGTCGGATCCCGAGCGTCGACGTCGCCACCTCGGAGAGGGATGGGAACACGCGCTCGTCCGCGGGACCCCGACCAACACCGGTGAGGTCCTCGACCTGGCGATCGCCCTCGGCGCCGAGCCGTACGGGGACTGGGGCAGCTGCCACAGCGTGGCCTGGGACGCGGGCGCCGACCCGAAGGGTGGCGACCGTGAGCTGACCAACCAGCTGACCCGCCAGAGCTATCCGCTCGGGGTCGTCGTCAACCGCGACGGCGCCCGTTTCCTCGACGAGGGCGAGGACTACCGCAACTACACCTACGCGAAGTACGGCGCGCGGATCCTCCGCCAACCCGGTGCAGTGTCCTTCCAGCTCTTCGACAGCGCCATCCGGCCGATGCTGCGGAGCGAGGAGTACGACTCGACGCCGATCTCGGCGGCCGAGGGCGACACGATCGAGCAGCTGGCCGCTGAGCTGGGGATCGACCCGGTCGGGCTCCGGGAGACCCTCGACCACTTCAACACCTCCATCACGGACCGGCCCTTCGACCCCGCGGTGAAGGACGGGCGGGCGTCTCGCGTCGACCCGCCGAAGTCGAACTGGGCGCTCGCCATCCAGGAGCCGCCGTTCTACGGCTACCCGGTGGCCTGCGGCATCACGTTCACCTTCGGGGGGCTGCGCATCGACGAGCAGGCGCGGGCGCTGACCACCCGGGGCGAGCCGATCGACGGGTTGTACGTGGCCGGTGAGATGGTCGGCGGGCTCTTCTCGGGGAACTACCCGGGCGGGAGCGGCCTCACGTCGGGTTCGGTCTTCGGCCGCATCGCCGGGACGAACGGCGGGGCCCGGGCGGCCGCCGCCCGGAAACACTCGGCATGACGCTCCTCGACGTCGGTGAGTCGCCGGAGATGCGCGTGTTCGCCATCCGGTTCGCCCACCGCACCAGGTCGACGGCCCGGGAGCACTTCTACCGGAGCCACTCCTGTGGGGAGGAGGCCAAGCCGATCAGCTACTACGTCTGGCTGGTCGCCGGACGCGGTCGGCGCATCCTCGTCGACGCGGGGTTCACCCAGGAGGTCGCGCGACGCCGCGGGGACCGCCACTACCTGGCCTGCCCGTTGGACTCCCTGGGCGCCCTCGGGGTGGAGCCCGACACGATCGACACGGTGGTCCTCACCCATCTCCACTACGACCACACGGGGCTGGTGTCCGCGTTCCCCTCCGCTCGGATCACCGTCCAGCAGCGCGAGCTGGACTACTGGACCGGGCCGCTGGCGACACGGGGGGAGAACCCTCACCTGGTCGAGGCGGAGGACCTGGCGGCACTCGGTCAGCTGGTCCGCGGGGGGCGGGTGAACCTGGTCGACGGGGACGCCCACCTCGCGGACGGTGTGCGAGCGCATCTCACCGGCGGGCACACCGCGGGGCTGCAGACGGTGTCCGTGCAGGCAGGCGGGGGTCCCGTCGTCCTCGCCTCGGACGCGTCGCACTTCTACGACAACGTCGAGCAGGACAGGCCGTACTCCATCGTGGACAGCCTGCCCGCCATGTACGCCGCCTTCGACCGGATGAAGGCCGAGACGGCGCGAGGGGGCCATCTCGTCCCCGGCCACGATCCGCGGGTCGTCGAGCGGTACCCGGCGGTGCCCGGTACCAAAGGCCACGTCGTGGAGATCCGGTAGCCGGTGTGACCGAGGCCGAGCCTGGAGCGCGGCGGCAGGGCGGTCCGGCCTGCCGCCCCGGGCTCGCTCGGGGCCGCCGAGCGCAGGTCAGGGGCGCAGCGAGTGGTCGACGATGTCCTTCTCCCCGAACAGTCGTCGTCTCAGGCCGGTCCTCGTGTGCGACCGGACCGTTCGAGGCGGACGACGACCCATTTGGAGGTGGGGGTGCCGGACTCCAGTGCTTGGGAGTCGAGGGGGATGAGGGGGTTGGTCTCGGGGTAGTAGGCGGCGATGCAGCCTTTGGGGGTGTCGTAGGCGACGAGGCGGAAGTTCTCGGCTCGTCGTTCGACCCCGTCCTCCCATTCGGAGACGAGGTCGACGTGATCCCCGTCCTGGAAGCCCAGCTCGATGAGGTCGGCCTTGGAGATGAACACGACGCGGCGGCCGGAGTGGATGCCGCGGTAGCGGTCGTCGAGGCCGTAGATGGTGGTGTTGAACTGGTCGTGGCTGCGCAGGGTCTGCAGGACGAGCCGGCCCTCGGGGATCTGCATGACCTCGAGCGGGGTGGTCGTGAAGATCGCCTTGCCCGCGGCGGTGGGGAAGGTGCGGGAGTCCCGGGGCGGGTGCGGCATGGTGAAGCCGCCCCGCTTGCGGATCTTGTCGTCGTAGTCCTCGGCGCCGGGGACGACCCGGCCGATGGACTGCCGGATGCGGGAGTAGTCCGCGGCGAAGTCGGTCCACGGGATGTCGTGGCGGTCGCCGAGGGTGGTGTGGGCGATGCCGCAGAGGATGTCGACCTCGGAGCGCAGTAGTGGCCCGGCGGGTTCGGAGCGGCCGCGGGAGGCGTGGACGGCGGACATGGAGTCCTCGACGGTGATGCGTTGGACGAGTCCGCCGGTGAGGTCCTTCTCGGTGCGACCCAGGGTGGGCAGGATCAGGGCGTCGCGGCCGGCGGCGAGGTGGCTGCGGTTGAGCTTGGTCGAGATCTGCACGGTCAGTGCCGCGGAGCGCAGGGCGGCTTCGGTGACGTGGGTGTCGGACATGGCGGAGGCGAAGTTGCCGCCGAGGCCGACGAACACGCGGGCCTTCCCGTCGCGCAGGGCGCGGACCGCCGCGGCGGCGTCGTGTCCGTGTTCGCGGGGGGGTTCGAAGCCGAACTCGGTGCCGAGGGCGTCGAGGAAGGAGTCCGGGGACTTCTCCCAGATGCCCATGGTGCGGTCGCCCTGGACGTTGGAGTGCCCGCGGACCGGGCAGAGCCCGGCGCCGGGTTTGCCGATCATGCCCTGGAGCAGCGCGACGTTGACGAACTCCGAGATCGTGGCGACGGCGTTGCGGTGCTGGGTGATGCCCATGGCCCAGCAGTTCACGATCCGCGACGAGGTCGCGAACATCTCCGCCGCGGCCTCGATGTCGCTCCAGGCGAGCCCGGTCGCGGCGACGACGGCCGCCCGGTCGAGGGTTCTCAGGTGGGTCGCCCAGTCCTCGAACCCGACGGTGTGGCGGGCGATGAAGTCGGTGTCGGCCACCCCGCGTTGCAGCAGCAGGTGGCCGATCCCCTGCCAGAGGGCGAGGTCGCCGCCTGCGCGGATCTGCAGGTAGCGGTCGGCGAGGGCGGTGCCGCGCCCGAGTAGGCCCTTGGGTTTCTGCGGGTTGTCGAAGGCCAGCAGCCCGGCCTCGCGCAGCGGGTTGATCGCGAGGATCTTCGCGCCGTTCTGCTTGGCGATCTCCAGCGCGGAGAGCATGCGTGGGTGGTTGGTGCCGGGGTTCTGCCCGGAGACGACGATCAGGTCGGCCTCGTGGATGTCCTGCAGGGACACCGAGCCCTTGCCGATGCCGATGGTCCGCGCGAGGCCGACCGAGGTGGACTCGTGGCACATGTTGGAGCAGTCGGGCAGGTTGTTGGTGCCGTAGGCGCGGGCGAAGAGCTGGTAGACGAACGCGGCCTCGTTCGAGGCGCGCCCGGAGGTGTAGAACAGCGCCTCGTCCGGGCTGTCCAGCCGGTTCAGATGGTCGCCGACCAGGGCGAACGCGTCCTCCCACGAGATGGGCTCGTAGTGGTCGGCGCCGTCGCGGCGGACCATCGGCTCGGTGAGTCGGCCCTGCTTCTCCAGCCAGTACTCGGTCTGCTGGTCGAGTGAGGAGATCGGGTGGGTGGCGAAGAACTCCGCGCCGACGGTCTCGCGTTGGCCCTCCCAGGACACCGCCTTGGCGCCGTTCTCGCAGAACTCGGCGGTGTGGCGGTGGCCCTGGGGGTCCGGCCAGGCACACGACATGCAGTCGAACCCGTCGACCTGGTTGAGGGTGAGCAGGTTCCTGGCGGTCTTGACCACGCCCATCTGCGTGATCGCCCGGCTCAGCGACACCTGCACGGCCTTCAACCCCGCCGCGTGACGCGCGGGCCTCCCGACGGCGAGGTCGGCTTCCTCGGCATCGACCCGAGGACCGACGGGCGGCGGCGAGGGGGAGTGCTCGACGGACACGGGATCAGGGCTTCCTGCCCGCGAGGGCGTCGGAACCGGAGCCCGCACGCTCCTTCTCGGTGACGGACGCGAGGACGTGGGCGTGCACGTCGATCGCGGTCAGCCTGCCGGCGTCCATGCGGCGCTCCTCGGTGAGTCGTGCGGGTGTGCGCGGGGCACACGCGGTCTGCTGCCACACGCTAGGGAGTCGTCTCGCCGCCGGCCACCGAGCAATGACCGATCGCCGACGGCCGGTCGGCCGTCGGCTCTCGCGACAGATGACGTAGATCGGGTGGTGGCGGGTGACGTCCGGCAGGACGGTGGGCA
>NZ_JACBXB010000059.1 GCF_013870575.1 Pseudonocardia pini | reverse complement strand
GCGGCGTGGCGCGCAGCCGGTCCGCCGCCGCACGTCCGGTGTGGTCGGGCCGCGGGCGCAGGTGCAGCCGCCGCGCCACGGGCGCCCGCGGACCGCTGCCGACGAGGACCGCCGGGGCGGACTCCGGCTCCGCGGTCTCGTCGGTCTCGTCAGTGGCCTCTTCAGCGGCACCGTCAGCGGCCCCCGCGACGGCCCCCTCGACGGCGCCGCCGGTCTCGCTGACGCTGATCAGCGCCGTGCCGACCGGCACGGTCTCGCCGGGTGCCACGTGCAGGCCGGCGACCACCCCGGCGAACGGCGAGGGCAGCTCCACCACCGCCTTGGCCGTCTCCACCTCACAGAGGACGTCGTTGACCGCGACGGTGTCGCCGACCCCGACCGACCAGCTCACGAGCTCCGCCTCGGTGAGGCCCTCCCCGATGTCGGGCAGCATGAAGTCGGTCATCGGTCCGCCCCCCAGCCCACTGCCCGGTCGACGGCCGCGAGGACCCGGTCGACGTCGGGCAGGAAGTCGTCCTCGACCCGCGCGGGCGGATAGGGGAGGTGGTAGCCGCCGACGCGCAGCACGGGTGCCTCCAGATGGTCGAAGCAGGCCTCGGTGACCGCGGCCGCGACCTCGGCGCCCATGCCGAGGAACGTGGTGGCCTCGTGCACGACGACCATCCGGCCCGTCCGGCGGGCCTGCTCGGTCAGCGTCGGGAGGTCGAGAGGGGAGAGGGAGCGCAGGTCGACCACGCCGACCGACCACCCGTCCTCCTCGGCCGCCTCGGCGGCCGCGAGCGCGGTGGCCACCGAGGGTCCGTAGGCGACGAGCGTGCAGTCCGAACCCACCCGCCGGACGCGGGCACGGTCCGGAGCCAGATCCGGTTCCTGCCCCACCTCGCCCTTGGTCCAGTAGCGGCGCTTGGGTTCGAAGAAGATCACCGGGTCGTCGGCGGCGACGGCCTGTCGCAGGAGGTGGTAGGCGTCGTGGGCGTCGGCGCAGGCCACCACCCGCAGCCCGGCGGTGTGGGCGAAGTAGGCCTCGTTGGACTCGCTGTGGTGCTCGACGGCCCCGATCCCGCCGCCGAACGGGATCCGGATGACGATCGGCAGCGCCGTTCGTCCACCCGACCGCGCGCGCAGCTTGGCCAGCTGGCTGACGATCTGGTCGAACGCCGGGTAGACGAACCCGTCGAACTGGATCTCGCAGACCGGTCGGTAGCCGCGCAGGGCGAGACCGATGGCGGTGCCGACGATCCCGGACTCCGCGAGCGGGGTGTCCACGACCCTCCGGTCCCCGAACGCCGCGTGCAGGCCGTCGGTGACCCGGAAGACCCCGCCGAGCCTGCCGACGTCCTCCCCGGTCACGACGACGCGTGGGTCCTCGGCCATGGCGGTGTGCAGGGCGGCGCGCAGTGCGGCGGCCATCGCCGTCAGCCCCTCGGGCGGTCCGGTGCGCACCGGACCGGGTTCGGTCGACACGGTCACGGACCCACCTCCGCGAGCTGCGCTCGATGGGTCAGGAACGTCCGACGGTCCGCCTCGACCTGGGCGTGCGGACGGGCGTAGGCATGCCCGAACAGGTCGGCCAGATCCGGTTCCGGCAGCGCACGGCAGGCCCGGCGGACCTCGACGGCGAGCTCGTCGGCCTCGGCCGCGAGCGCCGCGAACACCTCCGCGTCCGTGCCCCGCGCCTCCAGCAGGGTGCGGAGGCGGGCGATCGGATCGCGCTGGGCCCACACGGCGTCCTCCCCGGACTCCCGGTAGCGGCCAGGGTCGTCCGAGGTGCTGTGGCCCGCTCGGCGGTAGGTCACCGCCTCGACGAGCGCCGGACCCGCCCCCGACCGGACGTGCTCGACGGCCGCGCGGGTCACGGCGTGCACCGCCAGGGCGTCGTTGCCGTCGACGAGCCTGCTGTGCACGCCGAACCCGGCGGCCCGCCGGTGGACGGGGGTGCCCATCTGTCGGGTCGTGGGGGTCGAGATCGCCCACTGGTTGTTCTGGCAGACGAACAGCACCGGCAGTGCCGCCGCGGCCGCCCAGTTGAAGGCCTCGTTGACGTCTCCCTGGCTCGCCGCGCCGTCGCCGAAGTACACCGCGACCACCTCGTCGGTGCCGTCGAGGGCGATCCCCGCCGCGTACCCGGTGGCGTGCAGGGTCTGGCTCCCCAGGACCAGCGAGTTGATGTGGAACCGGTGCTCCGCGGGATCCCAGGCGCCGTGGACGGTGCCGCGCCACTGGGCGAGGATCTCGGCCGGGGTCAGCCCGCGGACCAGGGCGGCGACGTGCTCGCGGTAGCTCGGGAAGACGTGGTCGCCGTCGCGCAGCGCCCGGACCGACCCCGCCTGGGCCGCCTCCTGGCCCCAGCTCATCAGCCAGAGCCCGAGCTCGCCCTGGCGTTGGAGGGCGAGGGCCTCGTGGTCGAGGCGGCGGGCCAGCACCATGTCCCGGTGCAGTGTCCGGGCCAGGTCCAGGTCGATGCCGTGGGCCTCGCCCGCCGCGGTCGGGACGCCGTCGGACGCCACGAAGCGGACCGGCTCGCCCGGGATCGTCGGGGTAGGGGTCATCGTCATGTCGTGTTCTCCTCTGCCGGGTGGGCGGAGTGGGACCGCCGGTGCGGACGGGGTGGGTTCGGACCGGCGGGTGACCGACGCGGGCGGGTGCGCCGCGAGGGTCGGTGGGGATCGGCAGGCGGGTGCGTCCTCCTTCAGCTCACTTGATCGCCTGCGGGTTCAGGGGCGACCCGACCGCTCCCGTCACCATCAGCGGCGGGGCGGTCAGGAAGAACTCGTGGACGCCGTCCGCGGCGCAGTCCGCGGCCAGCGCCTCCATGTCCCACATCTCCCCGAGGTACACGCCGGCGTTGACCAGCAGCACCACGTGCAGGGGGGACATGAGGTCCGGGGTCTCGTAGGGGATGGCCTCGACGCCCCACGTGTCGGTGGCCACCGCCGCCACCTCGTGATCGCAGAGGAACTCGGCGGTGCTCAGGCCGAGACCGGGAGCCGGGCCGCCCGCGTAGTCGCCCCAGTCGCCCGCGGCGCGGCGGCGTTCGAGGTGACCGGTCCGGACGAGCACGAAGTCGCCCGCGCCGACCTCGACGCCCTGAGCGGCGGCGCAGGCGGCGAGGTCCTCGGCCTGAATGGCGTCGCCCGGCTCGAGCGCCTCCCGACCCAGGTGCCGGGCGACGTCGAGCAGCACACCTCGTCCGACGGCGCGGTCGGAGAGGTTGGTGATGCTGTTGTGGGCCGCTCCGTCCAGTGTGGTCACACTGTCGAAACCCCGCCCGCCGTAGGTGACGCCGTCGTAGAAGAAGTGGGGGAAGGCGTCCCACTGCGTCGAGCACTGGAGCGGGAAATAGACCGCGTCGTCCGACGCGCGTTGCAGGCCGCCGTCGTCCCGGCCCGGCAGGGGGTCGTGCGGGGTGCGCAGCATGACGTGCTGCGGGTTCACCCGCGGCCCGCCGCCACGCATCGGGCCGTGCCGGTCGAGGGGGAGGGCAAGGGAGAAGACCGCCCCGCGCCGGATGAGCCGGGCCGCGGCCGCGATCCGCTCGGGGGTGACGTGGTGGGCCGCCCCGAGCTCGTCGCCGTCCCCCCAGCGGTTCCAGGTCCGGTAGCGGAGTGCGAGCTCGTCGACGGTCGCGCGCGTGTGTTCCCGTCGGATGAGGCTCTCGGACATCGGTGCTCCCGCTCGACGTCGTTGACAGGACGTGGGGGACCTTTCCATACTTCTCGCGCCAACGGTACGCCGTTCCGCTCTTCGGTACGAGGGACAGTGAGGTCTCATGGGACAACGACGATCACGGCGCGTGCGGGCGGTCGCCCTCACCCTGCTCGGCACCCTGGTGCTGGCCGCGTGCGGCTCGGGCGCGAGTGGTCTCGACTCGCTTCCGGGACCGGACCAGACCCCTGGGGGAACGCCCATCCGCATCGGCGCCGACCTCGACACGAGTGGTCCCGCAGCGGCCTACAACCAGCAGGTCCGCGACGGCATCGACCTCGCGATCGAGGTCGTCAACCGGCGCGGGGGAGTCCTCGGCAGGCCGCTCGAACTGGTCGCGAAGAACAGCCAGAGCGATCCGGCCAAGGGTCCGGCGACCTACAACGCGTTGCTGGAGGAGGGCGTGGTGGCGGCCATCGGCTACGTCACCGTGGCCGTGCCGCCGGTGAAGGCACTCATCCAGGAACGGAAGCTGCTGACGATCGCGGCGGCCTCGACCACGGCATCGATGGTCGACGCGCCACCGTCGGACTACCTGTACAGCATCCTGCCGACCGGGCAGTCCTACGCGGAGGTGTTCTGCGGGGCGTTCGCGAAGACGGGAGCCCGTCGGGTCGCCCTCTTCCACGACAACGCCCCCGGCGTCATCCTGCTGGTCGACGGGTACCGCCAGCTCTTCCGATCCTGCCTGCCCGACGGCTTCGTCGTGGAGGAGTCGGCCCCGGTCGACGCCACCGACTTCGCGGCTCCCGCGGCCCGGATCGCCGACGCGAAGCCGGACGCGGTCCTCACGGTGAGCGTCGGCGGGAGCTTCCAGGCCCAGTCGGAGACGGCGCTGGCGGCGGCGCTGCCCGACGTGCAGCGCTTCTCGATCGGCGCCTTCGACGGGCAGCCGGACTCGTGGCGGGTCGCGGGCGCCGGGGCCCTGGACGGGCTCGTCGCCGTCCGGCCGGTCACCACGGCCAACCCGCGGACGGCCGAGCTGGAGGCCACGTTCCGGACCGTGCACGGCGACGACTTCACGCTGGCACAGACCCACGTGCTCGGCTACGACTCGGTCATGCTGCTCGCCGACGCGATCACCCAGGCGGGGACCGCGGACGACCGAGACGCCGTCAACACGGCCTTCCGGAGGATCACGAGCTACCAGCCCCACCTCGGCCAGAGCGGGTTCACCCTCTCCTTCGGCGCGGACAAGCACGTCGGAGCCGACGGCGCCTGCGGCCTGGTGCTGGCGCAGTTCGGCCCTGACAACACGCTGACCGGCGACTGGCCGACCTTCCAGCAGCCATGCTGACGGCCGCCACGACCGGCGGGACGAGCCGGTCATGACCGATCCGCGGCTGTGGCTGTCCGTGCTCGAGGTCGGCTGCTTCTTCGCCCTGCTGGGGCTCGCCTACCTCGTGGTCCTGCAGGGGAGCGGCTTCTTCAACCTGGCCATCGGCCCCTACGCCATGCTGGCCGCGTTGGGATGGACGGGGCTGGTGGTCCAGGCGGACCTCGATCCCCTCCTCGCCCTGGTGGTCTCGCTGGTTGCCGTCGTGGCGGTCGCCGTGCTGACCGAGCTGGTGGTCGTGCGTCCGATCGAACGCCGGTCCGGGGACAGTGAGTTCCCGGCCCTCGTCGCGGTGGCGGCGTTGCTCTTCGCGTTGTCCCAAGGGGCAGGCCTCCTCTTCGGGCGGCTGCCGCTCCCCGGGCAGCGCCTGCTCGACATCCCCCCGGTGCGGATCGGGGACCTGGCCCTCGCCCCGTCGTCGATCGTGCTGGTGGGACTGACCGTCGTCGCCTTCGGCGGGATCGCGATCCTGGCCCGCCGCACCCCCATGGGGCGCGCGCTCAGGGCCGTCGGGGACAACCGGCAGGCGGCGCGGCTCCTCGGCCTGCGGGTCGGCCGGGTCCGCCTCGCCGCGTTCGCCGTGTCCGGGCTCCTCGCGGCGGTGGCCGGAATCGGCTTCGCCTCCCGGGGCGGGGTCACGTACGACATCGGGCTGCACTGGGCGCTGCTCGGGTTCCTCGCCGTCGTCATCGGCGGTACCGGGTCCTGGTTCGCCCCGCTGGTCGGTGGGCTGGTCCTGGGACTGGCCGAGGTGATGGTCCCGTACTACAGCGGGGGGCAGTACGCCGACTACGCCGTGCTGCTCTGCGCGCTGCTGTTCTTCGGGTTCCGACCGAACGGGATCTTCACGAGGGCGGTGCGGGTGTGAGCGCGGCCGGTGCGACCCTGCAGTCCGACGTCGAGGTCCGCCGTTCCGGCGACGGGCGGTGGCGCCCGTTGCTGGCGGCCGTGGCGCTCGCGGTCCTGCTGGTGGCGTGGGCGGGGGACAGCGGCTACCGCTTGTCCCTGGTGACGCTCATGGTCTCCTACGCCCTCGTCGCCCTCGGGATGTACGTGCCCGTCGCCTGGGCGGGCTCGCTCTCGCTGGCGTACGGCGCCTACGCGGCGATCGGCGGCTACAGCGTGGCCGTCGCCACCACGATGCTGAACACCCCGGTGTGGGTGGGTTGGGTCGGCGGTGCCGTCCTGGCCGCGCTGGTCGCGGTCGTCCTCGGGCTCGCCACGGCCCGCCTGCTCGGTTTCCACCTGGTCGCCGCGACGCTGCTGTTCACCACGGCGTTCGAGTCCTGGCTGGACCACTCGCTGTGGCTCGGCTCGTCCAACGGGCTCGTGGGGGTGCCGCGGCCGGAGGTCCTGGGCTGGGAGCCCGGGCCGCCCGTGCTGGTGTCGGCCGGGGTCGCCCTGGTCCTGCTCCTGGCGTTCGCGGTCGACCGGATCGCCGACAGCCGGTGGGGGATCCTCGTGCGCTCGCTCGGGCAGGCTCCGCTGGTCGTGTCGTCGTCCGGCACCTCCCCGGGGCGGCTCACCGTCGTCGTCCTGGCGATCGGCGCGATGATCGCGTCGTTCGGCGGCGCCTTCTTCGTCACGACCGTCGGTGGCATCACCCCCGAGACCTTCTCCATGGAGCTGGTGTTCCTCGCGTTGTTCATGCCGTTGCTCGGCGGGATCGGGACGTCCTGGGGTGCTGTGCTGGGTGCGTTGCTCACCGTCGAGCTCACGGTGCACTGGGAGCTGTTCGCCGAGGGTGGAGGGGTGTTCGTCCTCAGCGTCGCGGTCCTGGTCGTGCTCCTCGTCGCCCCGGACGGCGTGCTGGGGTACGTGGGCAGGGTGCTGCGCCCGGTCCGCCGGGCGCTGTGGACCGACCGGAGGGGGCCGCGCGGATGACCGACGAGACCAGCGGTTCCAGGCCGCTGCTGGCCGCCTCCGGGTTGTGCAAGGACTACGGCGGCGTGCGGGCCGTGCGCGACGTGTCGTTCGAGCTGGGGCGGGGCGAGGTGCTCGGGCTGATCGGCCCCAACGGCGCCGGGAAGACGACGCTGGTCGACCTCCTCTCCGGGGTCCAACGCGACGACGGGGGATCCGTGCTGGTCGACGGGCGGCCGGTGGGTCGTGCGGCGTTCCGCCGCGCACGCTCCGGGTTCGCCCGCACCTTCCAGCACCCTCAGCTGGCCCTCGGGCTCACGGTGCGGCAGAACATCCTCCTCGGCCGGACGGCTCGCACCGACCACGGCCTGTGGCGCATGGTCACCGGCCCGGTGCGTGGGGCCCTGCGGCCTCGCGGACCGGCGGACGACCGACTCGTGGCGACGCTCCTCGCCGAGGTGGGTCTCGACCGGCCCGACCGGCGCGCGGGTGATCTGACCCTCGGCGAGCAGCGGCTGGTGGAGGTCGCCCGCGCCCTGGCCCAGGACCCCCTCGTGCTCCTGCTGGACGAGCCCTTCGCGGGTGCGGACGCCTCGGGCGTCGCCGGGATCGCGCGGGCCGTCCGGGTCGTGCGCGACCGGGGCTGCGGCGTGATCCTCGTCGACCACAACGTGGACCTCGTCGCCGAGCTCACCGACCGGCTCGTCCTGCTGGCCGACGGCGCGGTGGCGTTCGACGGCGCTCCGGCGGACTGTCTCTCCTCGCCCGAGATGAACGCGGTCTACTTCGGTTCCGAGGCGGCGTCGTGACGGAGGCACCCGCGCTGCGCCTCGACGGGCTGTCGGTCAGCTACGGCCACGCCGCGGCGCTCCGCGACGCCTCGCTCGTCTGCCCGGCGGGCTCGGTCACGCTCGTCACCGGCCCGAACGGCGCGGGCAAGAGCACCCTCCTGCTGGCGGTCAGGGGAACGGTCCCCTCGACGGGCGTGGTGCAGCTCGGCGGGACGGACCTCCGCGCGATGTCGGCCCGCGAGCGGCACGCCGCCGTCGCCATCGTCCCGCAGGGGCGCCAGCTGTTCCCGCATCTCACCGTCCGGGAGAACCTGCAGGTCATGGCCGAGCTCCTCGGCCTCGGCCGGGGTTCGGTCGAACCGGCGCTGGACCGGTTCCCCGTCCTGCGCACGCGCGAGCGGAGCCCCGCGGGTGTGCTGAGCGGCGGCGAGCAGCAGATGCTGGCGTTGTCGCGGGCCCTGATGGGCGAGCCGCGGTTCGTGCTGCTCGACGAGCCGATGACCGGGTTGGCCCCCATCGTCGTCCGGTCGATCGTGGACATCGTTCGCGAGCTCGCGGAGTCGGGCGTCGGGGTGGTCGTCGTGGAGCCCGCCGTGCAGCACGCCCGCCGCGTCGCCGATCGAGGGTACCTGCTCCTGCGCGGCCGGATCGAGACGCACGGGGAGGACATGGACGAGCTGGAGGGGGCCTATCAGGCCGCTATGGGCATCGTGCGTGACACGGTGGTGCTGGGCACCGGGAACGACGACGAAGGAGTCCTGTGACGAGACCCGAACCCCCCACGACACGGATCGAGACGTCCCGCGCGGCCCTCGCGACGCTGGAGGAGGTGCGCGACCGCGCCGTCCGGTGGCTGCTCGACCGCGTCGGCCCCGGTGGTGAACCCGCCTTCGCCGCCGAGCACAACGGCTACTACCGGCTGCCGTGGGCGCTGGCGCTCGCGGGTGAGCGCGGTGCCGCGGCCGAGGTGCTCGGCTGGATCGAGCGCGAGGCGTTGACCGCGGACGGGGACCTGCGCGAGGGCACGCCCCGCGCGGCGTGGACGGCGATGGCGGCGACCTACCCGCTCACCATCATCGCCCACGGCGCCTGGACGCTGGAGCGCTACGACACCGCGCGGGCGGTGTGGGAGGCCCTCGTCCCGCTGGTCGATCCCGACTCCGGCGGCGCGTACTGGGAGCGTCCGGAGGCCCGGGTCACCGGGCGGCAGCTGCTGTTCCCCACCGCACAGCTCGGCATGACGGCGCTGCACACCGGGCGCACCGACGTGGCGGACGCCGCGTACGGCTGGTTCACCGCGCTGCTCGCCGCCCAGCCCGAGCTGCCCCGCCGCTTCCACGTGAGCCGGGACGCGCGCGGACTGGTCACCGACGTCCCCGAGGCCGATGCCTACAACCTCGTCGTCGACTTCGCGCAGCCCCGGCAGGCCTTCCACAACCCGGGCATCGGCGCCGCCTTCCTCGCCCGCTACGGCGCCGCGACCGGACGCGCGGAGGTGGTGCGCACCGCACGGGAGCTGCTCCACCTCCACGACGGGGCGACCGAGGAGCAGTACCGCTTCACCGAGTCCACCGGCGTGTGCAAGCTCGGGCTGGGCGCGGCGGCGGTGTACGACGTCGCGCCCGACGACGGTCTGTGCGACCACCTGCTGCGGATGACGGCCTGGTACCGGGACTCGCAGGACCCGGCCGGGTGGTGGGCCCAGCGGACCCGCCTGCGTCCCGAGCCGAAGGAGTTCCACATCGTGGAGAAGACCGCGGAACACGTCGTCTGGGTCTCGATGATGATCACCGCACTCGCGGGGAAGGAGTCGGCATGACGGGGGACGGGGCGGCGGTCGTGACCGGCGCCGCACAGGGCATCGGGCGGGCCGAGGCGGAGCGGCTCGTGGCGGCGGGGCTCCACGTCGTGCTGAACGACGTCGACGCCGAGCTGCTCGAGAAGACGGTCGCGGAGCTCGGCGGCCCGACCGTGGCCCGGGCCGTGCCGGGGGACGCCGCCCGGCCGGAGACCGCGCGGCAGCTGGTGGCCGCGGCGACGGAGGACGGTCGTTTCCTCGAGTGCGTGGTGGCGAACGCCGCAGTGCTCCGCACCGGGATGATCTGGGACCTCGACGACGCGGACCTCGCCGACGTGGTGTCCGTGACCCTCGGGGGGACGTTCTGGCTCGCCCGTGAGGCCGCGCGCTACTGGCGCGACCGGGTCCGCGGTGGTGCCGAGGTGCGCCCGGCCGCACTCGTGCTCACCACCTCGCGGGCCGCGGTGCTCGCCAACCCGGGCCAGACCACCTACGCGGCGGCGAAGGCCGGTGTTGCGGTGATGGCGCAGACCCTGGCCCGCGAGCTCCGCGCGTTCGGGGTGCGGGTCAACGCGATCGCGCCCCGCGCCTACACGAAGATGATGCGCGACGGCGTGGGGGACTTCGACCCCGCTGCCCTGGAGGAGTGGTCGCCCGCGCACGTGGGCAGGTTCGTCGCGTTCCTCTGCGGGCCCGCGGCGGGCGACCTCACCGGGCAGCTGTTCGTGGTGCACGGTTGGCACATCTCGGTGGTCCGCACCTGGGAGGTGTCGGAGGCCGTCGACGTCGACTGGTCGGCGGGGGAGCAGGACGTGGCCACCCGGGTCCGCGGGCTGTTCGGGGACACCCCGACGGCGATCCCCGACTTTCAGGTGGACGACCTGCCGCTGGCGCAGCCGGGCTCGCCGTCCCCCTTCGCCGTCGAGACCGCGGGTCCGCGGTGACCGCGCCGGACCCCGGGATCGCCGCCTTCCTCGCACTGCCCGCGGTGGCGGGCCGCGAGGAGACCTTCGGGCCCGGTCCGTGGGACGCGGAGACCGCCCGACGGATCGCCGCCGGGCTGCGCGCGGGCCCGGCCCCCGAGCGGTCCCAGGTGCCGGTGCACGAGATCCGGGACCTGGAGGTCGACGGGGTTCCGGTCCGCCTCTACCGGCCCTCCGCGGGGCCGGGCCTCCCGCTGGTCGTCTACTTCCACGGCGGCGGATGGGTGTTCGGGGACCTGGAGACCCACGACCACCCGTGCCGGGTGATGGCCAACGAGGCGGGGGCGGTCGTCGTCAGCGTCGACTACGGTCTCGCCCCGGAGCACGCCTTCCCGCGCCCGGTGGAGGAGTGCGCGGCGGTGACCCGGGCCCTCGTCAAGCAGGCCGAGGCGTTCGGGGTGGACCCGGGTCGGGTGGTGCTCTCGGGCGGCAGCTCGGGCGGCAACCTGGCCGCGGCCGTCGCGCTGCGGGAGCCGGACCTGCACGCGGCCGGGCTGCTCATGGTCTACCCGCCCCTGGACGGGACGACGTCGCTGCCGTCGTACGACGAGAACGCCCACGGCTACAACCTGTCCGCCGCCGAGATGCGCTACTACTGGTCGGCCTACGCGGCCGAGGCGGACCGTACGGACCCGCTGCTCTCGCCGTTACACGCCCCAGACCTCTCCGGGCTGCCGCCGACGCTGGTCATGACCGCCGAGTTCGACGTGCTGCGAGATGACGGGGAGGAGTTCGGGCGCAGGCTCGCCGCGGCGGGCGTGCCCGTCGACGTCCGGCGCTACGCCGGGCAGATCCACGGCTTCCTCGGCCTGCGCGCGCTCAGCCCGGCCGCCGACCACGCGCTGTTCGAGATCGGGCGGTGGCTGCGTGACCGGTTCGCGTGACCGGTGTCGTGACGGCGCCCCGGTCAGCGCCGCTCCGGGGAGACCGGGCCGAGCGCCCGGGTCAGCTCTGCGGCCCAGCCCCCGTAGGTCGCCACGAGGTCCTCGCGGTACCGGCTGAGCGGGATGGAGATCGTCATCGCGGCGACGGCCGTCCCGTCGCGGCTGAGGATGGGGGCGGAGATGGAGGCGACCTCCGGCCGCCACTCGGCGACGTTCACCGCGTAACCCCGTTCCCGGACCGTCGTCAGGCGGTCGAGGACGGCGGCCGAGTCGGTGACCGTGTGGTCGGTGAACGCCGGGAGGGTGCCCGAGACGATCTCCTTCGCGCGTGCCTCCGGCAGGAACGCGAGGATCGCCTGACCGCTCGCGGTCGCGTGCAGTGGCGAGCGGGTCCCGACCTGCACGTAGGCGCGGACCGACTGCAGCGAGTCCAGCCGGTGGATCACCAGACCGCTGTCGTCGTCGAGCGTCACGAGGTGGATCGTCTCGCCGGTGCGGGCACGCAGCTCGTGCATGGCCGCCTCCACGTGGTCCCGCAACGAGAACTCGCCGAACGCGGTCAGGGCGATCCCCAGCATCCGCGACGTGAGCTCCCACCGGGTGAGGTCGCCGCCCGCCGGACGGAGCCAGCCGGCGTCGGCGAGCGTGCGCAGCGCGCGCTGCACCGAGGTCTTCGGCAGGTCCACCTCGCGCGCCAGCTGCGACACGCCGACCGGCTGGTGCGCGCCGACGTGCTCCAGGATCCGGAGCGCGTTCAACACGCTCTGGATGGAGCTTCCGCTGGGTTCGGTCATGGGGCCTCCGTGGCCGAGGACGGCGTCGAGACGGGCCATTGTGCCGTAGGCCGGAACGAGGGACCCGCCCGACGTGGCTCGCGGTTGACATCGTGCGGGCCCGGCTCCCACACTAGCCGAGTGGAACGGTGTACCGATAGTCGGAACAGCCAGGCTCCACCGCTCGACCTGACGGCCCCCCTCTTCGTGCCGGGGGACCGCCCGGACCGTGCGCGCACCGCTGCGCAGCGCGGGGCACGGACACTCGTCCTGGACCTGGAGGACGCGGTCGCCCCGGAGCGCAAGGCGGCGGCCCGCGCGGCGGTGGTCGAGACGGTGCGACAGCTCGGCGGACAGGCGGCGTGCCTGGTCCGGGTGAACGCCGCGGACGATCCCGCGGTCCAGGCCGCCGACCTGGCGGCGCTCGCCGAGGTGGCGGAGCTCGTCACCGCGGTGGTGCTGCCGAAGGTCGTCTCCGTGGACCAGGTGCGGACCGCATCCGCCGCGCTGGGCGCCCTGCGGCTGGTGCCCACGGTCGAGACCGCGGCCGGGGTCCGTGCGGCCTGGGACGTCGCGGCGGCGTCGCCGCTGGTCCACACCCTGCTCTTCGGCCCGGTCGACCTGGGTGCCGACATCGGCGTGACGCCGACGGCCGCAGGAGCGGAGCTGGCCACCGCCCGTTCCCTGGTCGTGTTGGCGTGCGCCGCCGCCGGGATCCACCCCCCGATCGACGGCCCCCACCTCGGCCTCGACGACGAGCAGGGGCTGACGGTGTCGGCCCGTGTCGCTCGCGACCTGGGCTTCGGCGGCAAGGTCGCGATCCACCCCCGCCAGATCGCGGCGATCCGCGCCGCCTTCGCCCCGAGCGCCTCGGAGGTGGAGTGGGCGGAGGAGGTCGTGCGGGCCGCCGCACGGGCCGCGGCGGAGAGCCTCGCTGTCGCCAGGCTCGCCGACGGCACCTTCGTCGACGCCCCTGTCGTCACCCGGGCGCGGTCCATCCTCGCGGCGGTGACACCGTGACGGCCGGCGCGCTGACCCCGGTACTCGTCGACCTGGTGGTCGCCGGGGGACCGGCGGACGAGGCCTGGACCGACCTCGGTGAGCGGGCGGTCACCGACACCGTCGGGGTGCTCCTCGCCGGCGCGGCGGACCCCGCCGTGCGGATCGTGAGCGAGGCACTGGACGAGGAGGGCGGTCCCGTCCGGTCGCTCGCCACCGGACGCGCCCTGAGCACCCGCTAGGCCGCGCTGGTCGACGGCACCGCCGCCCACGCCCTGGACTTCGACGACGTCGACGACGCGCTCATCGCGCACCCCAGCGCCGTCCTCGTCCCCGCCCTGCTCGCGGGGGGCCAGGCGCCGGACGTCTCGGGCGCCACGCTGCTCGACGCATTCGCCGTCGGGATCGTCGCCGGTCGGGCGGTCGCTGCGGGACTCGGGATCGCCGAGCACTACGGACGGGGATGGCACAGCACCGGCACCGTCGGCGCGGTCGCCGCGACC
>NZ_JACBXB010000599.1 GCF_013870575.1 Pseudonocardia pini | reverse complement strand
TGACCATCGGCCTGGTGCCGCTGCTGATCGTGGCCGAGCAGGGCCGCGGAAACGGTCCCCCCGGCCCTCGGCGACCTCCCGCTGCCACGTCTCCCGGGCCTCGGTGACCTCCGTACCGCTGCGGCCCACGAAGTTCCACCACATGACCAGCTGCTCCGGGAACGGCACGCCGCCGAGCAGCAGGAACCGGCTCGCCGGACCGGCCTCGAGGGCCAGGTCCCGACGCCCGCAGCCCAGGTAGAGCAGGGTGCCCGGGCCCACCTCGCGACCCGCGACCCGCGGCGCGCCCTCGACGGTCAGGACCGCGTACTCGAAGTCCGGATCCAGCGGGAGCACGCCCGCGGCACCGGAGCCCAGCACGACCTCCGCACCCAGGAGCGGGCTGTGCACCCGCCCGGGGGAGGCGGCGCCGCCGAGATCCCCGAGCAGGACGGTGGCCCGCAGCCCCGGCGCGGTGACGACCGGCAGGTCCGTGTGGTGCTCGAAGCGCGGCGCGACGTCCCTCGCCTCGTCCGGCAGCGCGACCCACAGCTGCGCCCCGTGCAGCAGCGGCGAGTGCGGGTCCGGGGACTGCTCGGAGTGCGCGATCCCGCGCCCCGCCGTCATCAGCCCCAGCTCGCCGGGGCGGACCAGCGCCGAGCTGCCCAGCGAGTCCCGGTGGTGCACCTCGCCCGAGAGCAGCCAGCTGACCGTCTGCAGGCCGATGTGCGGGTGCGGCGCGACCTGCATGCCGGGCTCGGCCGCGATCTCGTCCGGCCCGTAGTGGTCGACGAAGCACCAGGCCCCGACCATGCGCCTGCCGAGGCTCGGCAGCAGCCTGCGCACCTCGGTGCTCTCCCCCAGCCGCACCCGGCGGGGCTCCACCAGCTCGCTGACCGGCCCGCCCGTGGCCTCCGCCGCGCACACGGTGACCCGCGGGTCCGCTGTCACGTCGCTCATACCGACCACCCCCGGCTCCGCCCTTGTTCACTCCGACGATACGGGCGGGGTCCGACAGGAACCGCGACCCCTGCGACCATCAGCGCATGCGACGCGACGTCACCGCCCGGCTCCACCTCACCGTCACCGACCCCGCGTTGCTGGTCCTGCAGATCGCCGTGGCCGGGGCCGCCACGAGCGAACGGCTCACCCTCACGCTCGACGACGTCGTCCTCGACCCGCCCACCGAGCTCGACGCGGGCTACGGCGGCCGCAGCCACGCACTGGAGTGCCCGCAGGGCGACCTGGTGATCGAGTACGTCGCGCAGGTCGACGGCAGGCGGGAGACGCCCGCGCCGCCGCTCCCCGACGAGATCGACCGGATCTCCGCGCTGCGGCCCAGCCGGTACTGCCCCTCGGATCGGCTCCTCTCCACCGCGAGCCGGGAGTTCGGCCACCTCGAGGGCGCCGACGCGCGGATCGACGCGGTCCGGACCTGGGTGCACGACCGCCTCCTCTACATCGGCGGCTCGTCCAAGCCGACCGACGACGCGGTGGACACCCTGCTGCTCGGCGAGGGCGTGTGCCGGGACTACGCCCACCTCGTGATCACCCTGCTCCGCGCGCTCGACGTGCCCGCCCGGCTCGCCGCGGTCTACGCGCCGGGGCTGTTCCCGATGGACTTCCACGCGGTCGTCGAGGCGTGGAACGGGTCTCGGTGGCGGCTGGTCGACGCGACCGGGCTCGCCCCGCGGGAGTCGATGCTGCGGATCTGCACGGGCCGCGACGCCGCCGACACCGCGTTCCTCACCAGCCACCACGGCGGCGTCGAGCTGACGTCGATGCAGGTCATGGCCGTGGTGGACGAGCTGCCGCGGGAGGACCCGGAGGCGCAGGTCGTGCTGGGCTGAGCAGGACCCGACCCGACCCGACCCGACCCGACCCGACCCGACCCGACCAAGATCGCACGTTTCGTGCTCTCAGCGCGGCACGATCACGAGCTGCGTGCACTCAGCGCGGCTACGACCACCCTGAGTGCACGCAACCGGCGATCTTCAGGACGCGAAGCCGTGCGTCACGATCGCGGGGAGGCCCCGGCACAGCGACCGGAACACGACCAGTTCGTGCGGGACGACGGGATCGGGCAGGGCGTCGAGGCCGAACCACTCGACCGCGGCGGACTTCTCCTCCTCCTGCCTGCTCGGCGTACCGGACCAGCGGCGACAGGTGAAGAAGAAGTCGACCCGCTCGTCGACCAGCTCCCCCGTGGCGTTGGTGCGGTGCATCGCGGTGACGGGTTCGAGGTCCGCGGGCGCGATCTCCACGCCCAGCTCCTCCCGCGCCTCGCGGACCGCCGCCGCGAGGACCGACTCCCCCCGCTCCACGTGCCCGGCCGCCGCCGTGGCCCAGAACCCGTCCCGGTACCCGGTGTTGCGACGCAGCTGGAGGAGGACCTCGTCGCCGCGCCGGAGGATCACGTACGCGGCGGGGACGACGGCGAATCGGCTACTCACCCGATCACCGTAGGAGTCCCGTACCGAAGGGCAACACGGCGGTAACGCGATGCGCCTAGCGTCGCGCGGGTGGTCCACTCGGGAGGTGGCACGTGACCCGCCCACCACGCATCCGCGCGACCGGCGGCCGCCTCGGCGCCGTGCCGCCCCGCGACGCCGACCTGCGCTACCGCATGGTCCACGGCTACCGACGCGCCTTCCGCGTGGCCGGGTCCGGCCCCGCCGTCGTGCTGGTCCACGGCATCGGGGACAGCTCGGCGACCTGGGAGTCGATCATCCCGGCGCTGGCCCGGCACCATCTCGTCATCGCTCCGGACCTGCTCGGCCACGGGCACTCCGACAAGCCGCGCGCCGACTACTCGGTCGCCGCCTACGCGAACGGCGTGCGGGACCTGCTCGGCGTCCTCGGCATCGAGCGCGCGACGCTCGTGGGGCACTCCCTCGGCGGCGGCGTCGCGATGCAGTTCGCCTACCAGTTCCCGGACCGCACCGAGCGGCTCGTGCTGATCGGAAGCGGCGGCGCCGGTCCGGAGGTCAATCCCGCACTGCGGCTCATGACGCTCCCCGGTGCCGCCGCCGCCCTGAACGCCCTGCGGCTACCGACCATGCGCTGGCAGGTGGGCGCGGCCGTCGAGCTCATGCGGATGCTCGGCACCGACCTCGGCCGCGACGCCCCGGACATGCTCCGGATCGTCGACGCCCTGCCCGACGCCACCGCGCGCGCCGCGTTCATCCGGACCCTGCGCGCGGTCGTCGACTGGCGCGGCCAGGTCGTGACCATGTTGGACCGCTGCTACCTCACCCGTGGCATGCCGACGTTGCTGGTGTGGGGCGGGCGGGACGCGATCGTGCCCATGGACCACGGCCTGCGCGCCCACCAGGCCATGCCCGGCAGCAGGCTGGAGATCTTCCCCGACGCCGGCCACTTCCCCTTCCACACCGACCCGGCCCGGTTCGTGGCCCTGCTGGAGGAGTTCCTCGCGACCACCACCCCGGCGCGCTGGAGCCCCGAACAGTGGCGTCAGCTGCTGCGCACGACCCCGGACGAGGTCACCCACCCGGGCGGGGCTGGTCGCAGAGGTCGGCGACGGAGC
>NZ_JACBXB010000598.1 GCF_013870575.1 Pseudonocardia pini | reverse complement strand
GACCGGCGACGATCCCGGGCGCACGGTCCGGCTGCTGCGGATCCCGTCGGAGTTCGACGTGCCGGTGCTCGCCGCGTTCGTCGAGGACCCGGCAGGGCTGGTCGCATTCGGCAGCGCCTGTCGGGCCGACCCCCGCGAGGCCGCGGCGAAGGCGCTGGTCGAGGCCTACGCGATGCTCGCGCTGACCGCCGAGGTCGCCGACCCGGACAGCGCGCTCTGGCAGGCGGTCGCCCGTGGCGAGCTGGCCGCCCACACCTTCCGCCCGTTCCGTGCCGACCGCCGCTACCTCGACGACTTCCGCCCCGACCTGCGCGACGTGACCGACCTGCCGACGCTCGCCCAGTACTACCTCGACCCACGCCGCCAGGGCGCCCCGCTGGACCGGCTCCGCGTGGGTCCCGAGCTCGCGCTCGACGACGTTCCGCCCGGCTCCGATCCGCTGCCGCAGCTCGCCGCGGCCGGGCTGCCCGCGTACGCCGTCGACCTGACCACGCCGGACGTCCGGGCCGCGGGGCTGTCGGTGGTCCGGGTCGTCGTCCCGGGGCTCTACGGCAATGCACCCGCCGCCTTCCCACACCTGGGCGGCGACCGGCTGCACCGCGTCCCGGCCGAGCAGGGCTGGATCGCCGCGCCGACCACCGAGGACACCCTCTACCCCTACCCGATCCCGCAGATCTGAGGCCCGCGATGTCCGTGTCGATGTCTCTGTCGGCGTCTCTGTCGATGTCTCTGTCGACGTCTGTCCAGCCGCTCGTGGACCACCGGTCGGGCGTGATCACCCGCCTCGATCCCGTCCCGATCCCGGACACCCTGCCCACCGGCTTCCGGATGGTCGCCTCCCGGCTCAGCGACCCGACCCGGTTCGGCCGCCGGCCCGCCGACTCCGGCGGCGCCGGCTACGCCTTCCGCGACGACGCCGCCGCGACGGGAGCGGCGATCGGCGAGGCGGTCGAGCGGTACTGCGGGAACCTGATGCCCGAGGGCCTGCTCCGGGCGCGCGGCCGAGACCTGCCCGACTCGCTCGACCTCGCCACCGTCGCCCTGTTCTCCCCCGCCCAGTACGCCCGTCCCGGATTCCCGTTCCATCCGCTCGACCCGGACCTCGAGCTGGAGTGGGCGCCCGGCGAGGACCTGCGGACCGGGGAGAAGGTGCTGGTCCCGGCCCAGCTGGTGTGGGTCTCGGCCGTGGCGGCGGCCCCCGAGCGCGGCCTGCCCCACACGAACCCGATCATCCAGGCGGGGCTCGCCGCGGGTGCTGACCGCGACTCGGCCCTGCGCGCGGCGCTCTACGAGCTGGCCGAACGCGACACCATGGCGCTCGCCTGGCACGGCCGCCGCCCCCTGCGGTGGATCGACCCGCCCGCCGAGCTCGCCGCGCTGGGCCGCGGCCGCCGAGGCACCTTGGGCACCCGCTTCCTCGAGTTCCCGAACGAACTCGGCGTCACCGTGGTCGGCGCCCTGGTCCGCGACGAGGCCACCGGATACCTCTCGCTCGGCACCGCGGCCGGCTCGGTGGCTGGGCCCGCCCTGCGTAAGGCGCTCGCCGAGGCCTGCCAGCTCCAGCTGTTCGTGGCGGACTACGACGATCCGGACGGCCCGTACATGCAGGTCGCACAGGACCCGCGCAGCCCGCTCAAGCCGTGGCGCGCCGATCGTCGCTACCGCGACAGCTACCGCACCGATCTCGCCGACGTCGTCGACTACGGCTGCCACCTACAGCTGTACCTGGACCCGCGGATGCAGGAGGAGTTCGACGCCGAGCTGGCCGGGGCGGTCGTGGACACGGTGTCGCACGCCGAGCTCGCCTCGGGGCCGGAGCCCTCGGTCCGCGAGCTCGCCGACACGGTGGGCATCGACCGGGCCGTCGCGCTGGACCTGACGACCTCCGACGTCCACCCCTCGGGCCTGCGAGTGGTGCGGGTCGTCGCGCCGGGCCTGTACTCCAACTCCGCCGCGGGCCTGCCCTTCCTCGGAGGCACCCGGCTCGCTCGGACCCTGAGCGGCCGCGCCCGCCGAGACCTCCCGCTGCCGCACTGACCCCGGGCCACTGCCCCACTCCGCTCGGCTGCCGGGCGGGTCAGTGGCGGTGACCGAGCGGCAGTGCCAGGATCGGGATACTCGTCGCGGGCAGGGCGAGGAGCGCGGCGAGGGGTTCGTCCTGGAATCCGCTCACCGCGCAGCAGGCGAGGTCGAGCGCCGTCGCGACCAACCACAGGTTCTGCGCCAGGATCCCCGCATCGACGTGCAGGGTTCGGTAGTGGCGGGCCGGGTAGCGAGGCATGGTCGCGGCGAGGTCGCCCACGAGCACCAGGGTCACGGCGGCGCGGTCGGCGAACTCGGGCTGGACCAGGGCGGCACGCAGCGCGGGAAGCGGGTCACCGGCGCGGACGACGACGAGCGCACCGTCGACGTGGCGGTGCACCCCCGCCGGGACCAGCCGGCCGGGCCCGGCCACCACGTGCACCGTGATCGACCGCAGCCCGCCCGCACTGGGGTTCATCCGCATCCGGTGCAGCCGACCGTCGGGCAGGGTGACCGTGCGCTGCCCGCCCGCGGCCAGCCGCAGCAGGGTGGACAGGACGCCGGGATCGAGGGGTCGCTCGGCGAAGCGGTAGTGGGCGCGGCGGGCGTGCAGCACGTCGGTCAGGCGGGCGTCCAGCGTGTCCACGGGCGGCGGCAGCGCGACGTCGGCCCCCGGCGTGACCGGGTCGGTCCCGGTCGCCTCCGCCCGGCGGTCACCTCCGTTCAGCACCCCGTGCGCGGCGAGCGCCAGCGCGATCTCCGGGTTCATCCTCGGACCTCCCGGCTCACCGCGCGCAACGGCGAGCAGAACGCCGCGACCCACGTCCCGCCCAGCACACCCACCGCCACCACGAGGGTGGGAACCAGCCCGAACACCGTCACCAGGCCGCCTGCGAGGGCCGCGCCGACCGGCTGTCCGCCCCAGGCCAGCATCCGGGCGGTGGTGTTGACCCGGCCCTGCAGCGCGTCGGGTGTGACCTGGTGGCGCAGCGTGATGCCGTTGAGGATCACGGTGCTCGCCGCCGCCTGCCAGACGACGAGCGCTGCCAGGCCGAGCCACGACGCGCGACCGGTCACCCACGCCGTGAGCGCGACCGCCTGCACGCCGAGGCCGAGCAGCGCGACGGTCCCGGCGGTGGCCGCGGCGCTCAGCCGCGGCAGGGCGAGCGTCGCGAGCAGTGTGCCGACGCCGAGGCCCGCGTAGAGCACGCCGATCATGCGGCCGTCCGCGGCCAGCCCGTAGCGCTGGACCGCCGTCGCGACCAGCAGCCCGGTGACCATGCCCGCCGCCAGGCTGTTCCCGGTGCCCAGCAACGTCAGCAGCCGGACGAGCCGATGCTCCCAGACGAACCTCAGTCCCTCGGCGATCTCGCGGCGCAGCTGCGAGCGGACCGGGTCCCGCGCGGGCTCGTGGATCACCGCGATGAGCGCGGCCGCGAGCACGAAGCTCGCCGCGTCGAGCGACAGGGCGTAGGGCGCCGACAGCACCGCCACCAGGACCCCGCTGT
>NZ_JACBXB010000597.1 GCF_013870575.1 Pseudonocardia pini | reverse complement strand
AGTCGGTCCAGCGGCGTGGCGGTGCGCTGCTCGCTGCCCTCACGGTCGTGGACCAGCGCCGCGGCGGGGGTGTCCCCGTGCCGGACCTCGGTGGGCACGGCGGTGGCGATGTCGTCGTCCACCGGACAGACACTCGCGTTGACCAGGGCGTTGACCAGCTTGGACTTGCCCTGCTTGAACTCGCCGACCACGAGCACGCGCACGCTCGGGTCCGCCAGCCGCGCCATGGCCGCCTCGAGCCGGGCCCCGAGATCGGGCCGCGCGTACGCCTCGGTCGCGGTCAGGGCAAGCTCCACGAGCTCCGTCGCCGCGGGTACCGCCATCGTCGCCCCCTTCTCCGGCCCTCCCCCGGGGACCGGCGCCCATCCTGCCCCGTCACACGGCGACGGCCCCACCACCCCCTGTGACAGGGGTGGT
This sequence comes from Pseudonocardia pini, assembly GCF_013870575.1. Taxonomy (GTDB): domain Bacteria; phylum Actinomycetota; class Actinomycetes; order Mycobacteriales; family Pseudonocardiaceae; genus Pseudonocardia; species Pseudonocardia pini. The sequence continues at coordinate 3,114 of NZ_JACBXB010000597.1, read as the reverse complement.
GGGGCCGGTTGGGGCCGGAGGGGTCAGCCCACAGCCACGTCGACGTCGTTGTGACTGCCGAGGTCGTCGTGGTTGAACGAGTCGGAGACGGTGTCGGTGTCGTCGTCCGTGCTGATCGAGGTGTCGGAGCTCGTGGTCTCGTTGTACGAGTCCTCGACCGTGGTCGTGGTGGTGGCAGAGGTGTTCTGCTCGTTGAACGAGCCCGAGGTGGTGTCCGCACCGGCCGCCGGACCGGTCAGCGAGAAGGCGCCGCCGTCGGACACCGTGGTGTCCGAGACGGTCGCGCTGGTCGCCGAGCCGCCGCCGTAGGCCACGGTGTTGTCGTCGCCCGCGAGGCTGCCGTCGCCGACCGCGTTGCCGTTGCCGGTGGTGACGGTCGAGTCCTCGATGTCGTCGCCCGCGGCCACCGAGCCGTCGCCGGAGGCGATGACGGTGTCGTTGTCGATGACCTGGTTGACGTCGCCGTCGGCGTTGATCACCTGGTTGACCGAGTTGTCCACCGTGGTGTCGCGGTCATCGATCCAGTTGTTGGTGACGATCGTCTGCAGGTACTTGACCGCCGACTCGTGGTGGTCGTGGTCGTGGTCGTGGTCGGGCGCGGGCGGCGGCGGGGTGTGGTGGTGGTGATGCTGCTCACCGCCGTGGTGCGGCTTCGAGTCCTGCTCATCGGCCACCAGGGCGGCGGCGTCGTGCACCTGCTCCGGCGTGATGTTCGTGATGCCGCAGGTCTCGAGGAACGCGGCCGGGTTCTCCTGGAACTCGGCGGCGGCCTTCGGGTCGCTCAGCAGGCTCAGCAGGAGCTGGATGAGGGAGGTGGGGGTGTCCATCTTCGGCGTCTCCGGATCGTGGGGGGAGCGTCAGGCGTCGACGTCGACGGCGTTGTGGCTGAGGACGTGGGTGTCGTTGCCGACGTTGGTGAGGTCGACCGAGTCGTCGTCGCTCTCGTAGCTGTACGAGATGTCGGTGTCGGTGTTGTTCGAGTCGCTGATCGTCGTCGTGTTCTCGGTGGTCGTGGTCGTCGTGTTGCCCGAGTTGGCGGTGGAGTGGTTGCCGCTCGCGGGCCCGGTCACGGAGAACGCGCCGCCGTCCGAGACGGTGGTGCCGGAGACGGTCGCGGAGGTGGCGTCGCCCGCGCCGTAGGCGACGGTGTTGCCGTCCCCGGCGATGCTGTCGTCGCCGATCGCGTTGCCGTCGCCCGTGGTGACCGTGGACTCCTCGATGTCGCCCTGCGCCGCGACCGCGCCGTCGCCGGTGGCGGCGGTGGTGGTCGTGGTGATGACCTGCTCGACGTCGTCGCCCGCGTCGATGACCTGCTTGACCGGCGAGCCGAGGACGGTGTCGCCGTCCTGGACCTCGGTGTTGGTCACGTAGGTCTGGATGTACTCGATGGCGCTGTGGCCCTCGTGCGCGGCCTCGTGGTGGCCGGCGAAGGCCGGGGCGGGCGGGACGACGATCGCGTTGCCGCCGGTGCTGACGTCCGAGTCACCGAAGTCGACGGTCTGGTTGTCCTGCACCAGGACGAGGGCGTCGTGCACGTCGTCGGCGGTGAGGTCCTCGAGGCCGACCTTGTTCAGGGTGGCCACCGGGTTGGCGGCGAAGTCCTGCTGGAGCTTCAGGTCCTGGGGCTCGTCGCCGATGAGGGAGAGGAGGAACTCGAGCAGCGTCATGGTGATCGTCTCCGTAAGAGGTGGGCGGTCGGCCGGGTCCGTCCGGCCTCTCGATGCCACCGAAGTTAGGCGCGGCGGCGGGCGCGGCCATCGGGGATCGGACGACATCCCCCAGGGGATGATTAGGGGATCGGAGAGGTCTTGACAGGGGATCGATGGGTGCTCCACTCGGTGGAGTCACTCATTCGTGGTAACTACTCCTGAGGGACGATAACGACGTACGGACCAGGCGCGATGGCCGTAGGTACGCGCCTCACGCGCACACACCTGGCAGCGCGGCCGGACATCGGGGGGAACGATGGCCTACCAGCTCGGAATCGACCTGGGCACGACCTTCAGCGCGGCGGCCGTCAGCCGCTCCGTCGGGGACGGCTGGACGGCCCCCGAGATGGTCGCCCTGTCGGACCGGCGCACGGACGTCGCGTCCGTGCTCTTCGTCGGCGCGGACGGCGAGCTCGTCGTCGGTGAGGCCGCCGAGCGGCGGGCCCTGACCGATCCCGACCGGGTGGTGCGCGAGTTCAAGCGCAGGCTCGGCGACCCGACCCCGGTGGTCGTCGGCGGGAGGACGTTCGCGGCCGAGGAGCTGTGCGCGCGCCTGGTCCGCTGGATCGTCGACGCCGTCGCCGCCCAGGAGGGCGGGCCCGCCCAGCGCATCGCGGTGAGCCATCCCGCGTCCTGGGGCGACCACAAGCTGGAGCTGCTGGCCGAGGCGCTCGAGGCGCAGGGCCTGACCGTCACGTTCCTGGCCGAGCCGCAGGCCGCGGCGCTGCACTACGCGGCGGGCGAGCGGATCGCCCCCGGGTCCGCGATCGCCGTCTACGACCTCGGTGGGGGCACGTTCGACGCCGCCGTCGTCCGCAAGGGCGAGCACGGCCGGTTCGCGTTGCAGGGCAGGCCCGAGGGACTCGACCGGCTGGGTGGGGTGGACTTCGACCAGGTCGTGTTCGACCACGTCGTGGCCGGGATGCCCGAGGCCTTCGACGGGCTCGACGAGGCCGATCCCGCCGTGCTCGCCGCCGTCGCCCGGCTGCGGAGGGACTGCACCGAGGCGAAGGAGGCCCTCTCCGCGGACACGGAGGCGGCCGTGCCGGTGCTGCTGCCCGGCCACCGCGGCGCGGTCCGGCTGCACCGCAGCGAGTTCTCGGAGGCGATCCGGGACCAGGTCGGTGAGACCGTGGAGGCGCTGCGCCGGGCCGTCGCGTCCGCGGGGCTGCAGCCCGCCGCGCGCGACGCCGTGCTGCTAGTCGGCGGTTCCTCGCGCGTCCCGCTCGTGGGGCAGATGGTGTCCGAGGAGCTGGGCCGCCCCGTCACGGTGGACACCGACCCCACGCACGCGATCGCCAAGGGCGCGGCGCTGGCCGTCTGCCCCGTCACCGTGAACCCCGACGCCCCGGTCACCCCGGTCTCCCCCGTCGCGGGGCTGCCCGCGCTGGTGGGGCTGGCCGCG
>NZ_JACBXB010000596.1 GCF_013870575.1 Pseudonocardia pini | reverse complement strand
ACGCAGGCCACCGTGACGCGGCCGCGGTGCGGCTCCACCGGCGCCGCGGCCAGCGACAACGCGGTCACGGCCCGGTCGTTGATCGCGGTGGCGGTGTGCTCCTGCGCGACGTCGATGCGCGCCGCGGCCCATTCCTGGCCGACGCGGCGCTGCACGCCACCGATGAGGTCCACGAGCACGGACTCGGGCGACACCCCGTCGGCCAGCGCCGCCAGCACGGCGTCCGACGCCGCACGCGCGTCCCCGCCGAGTGCGGCGTCCCAGAGCTGCTCCAGCCGGTCGTCGGACGAGTCGTCGCCGAGGACGTTCGGTGAGCTCACGCGGTGTACCTCCCTGGTCCGTGCCCGTCCACGGCCGTGAGGTGCTGTCCGCGGGGAGCGGTGATGGCGAAGACGGCCATGTCGTCGGGTGTGGTGCGGCCCGCCCACTCGGCGGCGAGCATCTGCACCCGCTCGACGATGGCGTCCGCGGGCATGCCCGCGCACTCGGTCAGCACGCGGCGCAGCCGGTCCTCGCCGAAGAACTCGGAGCCGAACGGCCCGCCGCGGGCCTCGGTGATGCCGTCGGTGTAGAGCAGGCAGGTGTCGCCCGGGCCGAGGGTGACCTCGGCCGTGGTGGCCTCGATCTCGGCCATCGCGCCGACCAGGCTGCCCCGGGTGCCGACCTCCTCCACGCGGCCCGTCGCCCGCACGACCATCGGCGGCAGGTGGCCCGCGCTGGTCAGCCGCAGCCGCACGTTCGCGTGCCTGCGGGAGACGGAGGCGAGCACCATCGTGGCGAACCGGGTGTGCTCCGTGCTGAGCAAGGCCGCGTTGAGCATCCGGAGGATCCGCAGGTGATCGTCGGACATCGGCAGCAGGGCCCGCAGCGTGCTGCGGATCCGCCCGGTGAGCACGGCCGCCTCGAGACCCTTGCCGCAGACGTCCCCGAGCACGACGAGGGACTCGCCGTCCTCCGCGTCGGTGGGGTGGACGTCGTAGAAGTCGCCTCCGACCCTGTCCGCGTCGGACGCCGGGCGGTACCGCGCGGCCAGCTCGACGCCCGGCAGCTCGTGCAGCACGGGCGGCAGCAGCTCGCGGGTCAGGGTGTCGGTGACGAACGCCTGCTGGGCGAACATCTGGGCCGCCGACATCGCGACACCGACGCGCGCGGCGAACACCCGGGCCACGCGCTCGTCGTCCTCGGAGAACGCGGGGCTCGACGGACGGCGCAACAGGATCAGCGCGCCCGCGGCGACGGCGTGCCCGGGCAGGGGCGTGACGACGACCGAGCCGACCTGGCCGAACCCGTGCGGCACCAGCCAGCCCGGAACCCCGGACGGGTCCAGCCAGCGCGACGGGACCGGCGGGAAGCCCAGCAGCGCCTCCTGCAGGCCAGGCACGTCGTCCGGGGCGTGCTCGAGCCGGTCGTGGCGCACCGTGTCGTCGGTGGAGACCACGACGGGGGCCGCGCTGCCGGGCCCGACGACCCAGGCCGCGTCGGCGAGGTGGCGGGTGGCCAGCCGCGCGGCGACCTCCATGCAGCGCTGCAGGTTCAGCGACCCGAGCAGCTCGTCGGAGGCCTCGGAGAGGAACGTGGCGCGGGCCCGCGCCCGGTCGAGGTCCTCGCGGGTACGGGCGGCGTCGGTGTCGTCGAGGAACCACCAACAGACCGTGTCGTCCGGCAGCCGGACCGGGTGGGCGACGAAGCGGCGCTCGCCGAGCGGGCCCGCGACCGCCTCGTGACCGCGGAGCCACCGGGGAGTCGTGTCCGCGAGGAGGGACCCGGGGACGGCGGCGGGCAACAGGTCGCGGGAGCGGGCGTTCGCCGACCGCACCACGCCGGTCACGTCCACCACCAGTGCGGGCACGGCGGCGGACTCCCACGGCGTGCGGTCGCCGACGAGGAGCTGCTGGTCCTGATCGAGAGAAGTCACGTGGTCGGCACCGGGGACGGAGCCTCGCCACCCTCCTGAGTCGAGCGGCCGCAGGGGGCGACCACTGGGGTCCACCGGCCGGTCGAGACGCTGCCGGACGGCGGTCGTACGCCATCGGCGAGCACGCGGTCTGCACTCGTCGAGGATCACTGTAGCGTCCCCGGGAAGGCGTGGCGCGCTGGGCGCGTTGCCCGAACCGGATGCACGACGATCACAGGAGGCCGGATGTCCGGGCTGGCACTGCAACGACTGGGTTTCCTCACCATCGGCACGTTCGACCGGGACGACCCCGCGGCCGGGCACGAGACGACGTTGCAGATGATCGAGCTCGGCGAGCGGCTCGGCTACGACAGCGCCTGGGTCCGGCACCGCCATCTGCAGTACGGGGTGTCCTCGCCGGTGGCGCTGATCGCCGCGGCCACCCAGCGGACCAGCCGGATCGAGCTCGGCACCGCCGTGATCCCGCTCGGCTGGGAGAACCCGCTCCGGCTGGCCGAGGACCTGGCCACCGTCGACCTGCTGTCCGGCGGCCGGCTCAACCCGGGCGTGAGCGTGGGCCCGCCGATGCGCTGGGAGGACGTCCGCGACGCGCTCTACCCCGAGACCGCGGACGTGGAGGACTTCTCCCCCGGCAGGCTCCGTCGGCTGCTGGACCTGATCGCGGGCGAGCCCGCCAGCCCCTTCTCGGGCACCGCGGGTTTCGAGGTGTTCTCCGAGCGGGTCGAGCCGCACTCGCCCGGGCTCCGGCAGCGCATGTGGTACGGCGGCGGCAGCACGGCGTCCGTGCGACGGGGCGCGGAGCTGGGCATGAACCTGCTGACGAGCAACGTCATCCAGGCCGAGGAGGCGGGCAGGCCGGCCACCGAGGGGGGCGCCTGGGACTTCGGCGCGGTCCAGGCCGCCCAGATCGACACCTACCACGCCATCCGGCCGGAGGGCCGCGTCTCGCAGGGGCTGGTCGTGGTCCCCACGGACTCCGCCACCGCCGAGCAACGCGAGCGCTACCGCGCATACGGCGAGGCACGCACCCCGCGCACCGGCACCCCCCAGGGCCCCCGGGGCATGCTCTTCGCCCGCGACCTCGTGGGCACCTCGGAGGAGATCGCGGAGCGGCTGCGCTCCGACGCCGGCTTCCAGTGGGTCGAGGAGGTCGTCTTCGCCCTGCCCTTCGCCTTCCGGGCCGAGGACTACGAGCAGATCCTCACCGACGTCGCCACGCGGCTCGCCCCGCTGCTCGGGTGGAAGCCCGCCGACTCCGGCGACTAGGGCACCAGGACGACCTTGCCCTCGGCGTGCCCGGACTCGACGAGGGCGAGGGCCGCTCCCGCCTCGTCGAGCGGGAACACCTCGGTGACGTGCGGGTCCAGCTCCCCCGCCGCGACGAGGCGGACCAGCTCGGCGAGCACCAGGGTGCTGCGGTCCCGCACGACCTCGCCCCCGCCCAGCTCCGCGGCCAGGGCCTTGTCCGCCACCGAGCGGAGCCGGGAGCGATCCTCGAGCAGGGTGGCGACCTCGCGCAGCGGGTCCCCGCCGACCAGGTCGAAGACGGCGTCGACCCCGTCGGGCGCCGCCCCGCGGACCCGGTCTAGCACCCCGTCGCCGTAGGCCACCGGCACGCCGCCGAAGCGCTCG
>NZ_JACBXB010000595.1 GCF_013870575.1 Pseudonocardia pini | reverse complement strand
TGCAGCAGGACGGGCCCGGTGACCCGCGGGTCGGGGTCACCGGGGCCTCGTACGGCGGCGGGCTCTCGCTGCTGCTCGCGGGCTACGACCGGCGGGTCGACTCGATCGCCCCGGTCATCACCTGGAACGACCTCAACCAGGCCCTGTTCCCCAACGCCGCCGCCACCGGCCCGCTGCCGGAGGACACCCCCGCGCACGGCGCCTTCGCGGGCGACGGGGTGTTCAAGAAGGGCTGGGCGGGGATCCTGTTCTCCGTCGGCTCCGCGGGGCCCGGCGCGGGCGGGGCGGGCGGAGCGGACGACTCGGCGGGCGCGCCGGCGGCGGCGGGCTCGGCGGGGGGTGCGCCCGCGAACGGCGCGACTGCGGGTGGCCCGGCCGGGGCGGACCCGACGCCCGGGGCTCCGGTGGCAGGCGGGCCCGGCGCCCTCCCGGTGACCTGCGGCCGCTTCACCGCCGAGGTCTGCGCGGCCTACACCGACGCCGCCACCACCGGCAGCCTCTCCCCCACGACGCAGGCCCTCCTCGCCCGGTCCTCGCCCGCCTCGGTCACCGACCGGATCACCGCGCCGACGCTGCTGGTCCAGGGCGAGCAGGACACCCTGTTCGGCCTCGACCAGGCGGACGCGAACGCCCGCCAGATCGCCGCGAACGGCACCCCGGTGCAGGTGGACTGGTTCGCGGGCGGGCACGACGGCGGTGCCCCCGACCAGGCCGTCCGGGACCGGATCGGCGAGTGGTTCGACTTCCACCTGCGCGGCACGGGTCCCGATCCTGGCACCGCGTTCCGCTACGAGGTCGAGAGCGGGATCCGGGCGGGGAACAGCACCCCCACCACCCGCTCGGTGATCGCCGACGGCTACCCGGGGCTCACCGGCGGGGCCGTGGCCACCGAGTCCGTGGCGCTCGCCGGCGACCCCCAGGTCGTCGCGAACCCGCCCGGGGGCAACCCGGCCGCGATCACCTCGCTCCCGGGGTTCGGCGGCGTGCTCGGCAGCCTGGGCAGCAGGCTCAGTGCCTTCACCGCGGTCCTCCCCGGCCAGTCCGCCGTGTTCTCCTCGGAGCCGATGCCTGCGCAGACGGTCGTGGCGGGCGCTCCGCGCGTCACCGTCGACGTCGCACGGGTGCCGGGCCAGCCCGCTCCCGCCGAGGCGGTGCTGTTCGCGAAGGTCTTCGAGGACTCCCCGGGCGGCCAGCGCGCCCTGCTGGGCAGTGCCGTGGCCCCGGTCCGGATCGCCGTCCCCGCGGACGGTGGGTCCGCCCGGGTCAGCGTGACGCTGCCCGGCGTCGTCGCGCCGATCGAGGCCGGGAACCGGCTGGTCGTGTCGCTGGGCACCACCGACCAGGGCTACGGCTCGCCCACCGAGCCCGCGGTCTGGCAGGTGGGGCTGGCCTCGGGCACGGACCTCAGTGTCCCGGTCGTCCCCGGACGGTCGGTCACCGCGAACACGGTGCCGCTCTGGCCGCTCGTCGGCATCGCGATCGTGCTGGCCGCCGCGCTGGTGGCCTGGCTCGTGGCCCGGCTGCTCCGGCGCCGTCGCGAGGTCCCGCCCGCGGGCGCGGCCGACGCCCCGCCGCTGGAGATCAGCGGCCTCGCCAAGACGTACAAGGGCGGCTTCAGCGCGGTCAAGGAGGTCTCGTTCACCGTGCGGCAGGGCATGGTGCTCGGCCTGCTGGGCCCGAACGGGGCGGGCAAGACCACCGTGCTGCGGATGCTGATGGGCCTGATCGCGCCCACCGCGGGCACCATCAGGGCCTTCGGCGAGCCGATCGGCCCGGGCGCCCCGGTGCTGGCCCGGATCGGCGCGTTCGTGGAGGGTCCCGGGTTCCTCCCGCACCTGTCGGGGGCGGACAACCTGCGGCTCTACTGGGCCGCGACCGGCCGGCCGACGGAGGAGGCGCACCTCGAGGAGGCGTTGGAGATCGCGGGGCTCGGCGAGTCCGTGCACCGGCGCGTCGGGACCTACTCCCAAGGCATGCGGCAGCGGCTCGCGATCGCCCAGGCGATGCTGGGCCTGCCGGAGCTCCTGGTGCTCGACGAACCCACCAACGGGCTCGACCCGCCCCAGATCCACGCCATGCGGGACCTGCTGCGGCGCTACGCCGAGGGCGGGCGCACCGTGCTCGTCTCCAGCCACCTGCTGGCGGAGGTCGAGCAGACCTGCAGCCACGTCGTGGTCATGCACCACGGCAAGGTGGTCGCCACCGGGACCGTCGACGAGATCATCGCCGGCGGCGGGGCGGCGAGCTTCGGCGTCGACGAGCCCGCGAAGGCCGTCGAGGTGCTGTCCGCGCTCACCGGGGTCCGGGAGGTCGCGGCCGAGGGCACGCTCGTGCACGCCGAGCTCAACGGCACCCCGCGCGCGTCGGCGGTGCAGGCCCTGGTCGCCGCGGGGGTCTCGGTGGAGTCCGCGGGCCCGCGGCGCCGCCTCGAGGACGCGTTCCTGCAGCTCGTGGGAGAGGACACCGCACCGTGAGTGACCGGAAGTACTCGGACGTCTCGACGCGGAAGGGGCACGTCGGGCTGCTGGCCGCGGACGGGTCCCCCGCCGCGTCGTACCGGCCGGGGCGGACCCTGCCGCTGCGGATCGAGCTGGTGCGCCAGCTCAAGCGCCGCCGCACGCAGGTCACGTTCGGGCTGGTCGCGCTGCTGCCGGTGATCCTCTGGATCGCCTTCTCGCTGAGCTCCGACGACGAGACGGGCCAGTCGGTCAGCCTCGTCGACCTGGCGCAGGGCAGCGGGTCGAACTTCGCGATCTTCGCCCTCTTCGCGTCGGCCGGGTTCCTGCTGGTCGTGGTGGTCGCGCTGTTCTTCGGGGACACCATCGCCTCCGAGGCGAGCTGGTCGTCGCTGCGCTACCTGCTGGCGGCTCCCGTCCCGCGGTCGCGGCTGCTTCGGCAGAAGGCCCTGGTGGCCGGGTTCCTGTCGCTGGTGGGGGTGATGCTGCTGCCGGTCGTCGCGCTGGTCGTGGGCACGCTCGCGTACGGCACCGGCGACCTCGTGAGCCCCACCGGCGAGTCCCTGGCCTACGGGACCGCGGTCGCCCGGGTCCTCCTCGGCGGGCTGTACGTGGCGCTGAACCTGTTGTGGGTGGCCGGGCTGGCCACGCTGCTCTCGGTGAGCACCGACGCGCCCCTCGGCGCGGTCGGCGGGGCCGTGATGGCGTCCATCGTGTCGCAGATCCTCGACCAGATCACCGCGCTGGAGGACCTGCGGAACTACCTGCCCACCCACTACGCCAACGCGTGGTCCGGGCTCTTGAGCTCGGCGCCGGACTGGGGCGACATGACCCGGGGCCTGTTCAGCAGCGTCCTGTTCGCCACGGTCTTCTTCGCGGCGGCGGCCTGGCGCTTCCACCGCAAGGACATCACGAGCTGAGGAGCTCCCGGATGCCCGGCGCGGTCGAGGTCTCCAGGAAGGTCCCGGTGACCAGCTCCACGCGGACGTCGTCGGCGATGCGGTAGGGCCGGGCCAGGAGGAGACCCCCGAGGGTGCGGCGGAGCCTGCTCATCTCCGCGCGCACGGTCACCAGGTGGGCTCGGTCCCCGAGCAGA